>NZ_JBSHCR010000019.1:0-66165 GCF_053615895.1 Isoptericola sp. NPDC055881 | reverse complement strand
GGGGGCCGCGTCCCCGCGGCGCGCGGGGGGGGGGTTGGGGGGGGGGGGTGTGCGCGTCCCCCCCCCCACCACCCCCCCCACCCCCCCCCGCTCACAACACCTCGGGGGTCAGCCGGCGCGGCGCAGGCGCAGCGAGTTGCCGACGACGATGACGGACGACGCGGCCATCGCCGCTCCCGCGATCATCGGGTTGAGCAGGCCCGCCGCGGCCAGCGGGACGGCCGCCACGTTGTACGCGAACGCCCAGAACAGGTTCTGCTTGATGACCCGCAACGTCCTCCGGGACAGGCGGACGGCGGCCGGGGCGGAGCGCAGGTCCCCGCGCACCAGCGTGATGTCGCTCGCCTCGATCGCGACGTCGGTGCCGGTGCCCATCGCGAGGCCGAGGTCGGCGGTGGCGAGGGCCGCGGCGTCGTTCACGCCGTCCCCCACCATCGCGACGACGCGGCCCTCGGCCCGCAGCCGTGCCACGACGGCGGCCTTGTCCTGCGGCAGCACGCGCGCGACGACGTCCTCGTCCGCGATGCCCACCTCGCGGGCCGCGACCCGGGCCGCGCCCTCGCCGTCGCCCGTGAGCAGGACGGGCCGCAGCCCGAGGTCGCGCAGCTCGGCGACCGCGGCCGCGGACGAGGCCTTCACCGGGTCGCGCAGCACGACCAGGCCGCGGGCGGCCCCGTCCCAGGCGACGACGACGGCGCTCGCTCCCGTCGTCTCCGCGTCCGCGAACGCGGCGGCGAGTCCGTCCGTGCCGGCGCCCTCGAACGTCACCCCCTGCCCGGCCAGCCACGACGGCTGCCCGACCAGCACGCGGCGCGCGTTGAGCCCGCCGTCGGCCGCGAGCCCGGCGAGACCGGAGTGCGCGCGTCGTACGACCGCCTCGACGCCGCCGCCGGGCGTGGCGCGGAAGTCGAACGCCTGCAGCGCGCCGATGCCGACGCCGTCCGCCCCGGTCGACCTGTCAGAACCAGGTGCCGCCATACCCGCACGTGGTTCTGACAGCTCTGTGGCCGCGGCCGCGACGGCGTGCGCGATCGGGTGCTCGCTCAGCGCCTCGACGGCGCCCGCGTACGCGAGCACCTCCCGCTCCCGCGAGCTGTCAGAACCAGGTGCTGCCATACCCGCACGTGGTTCTGACAGGTGCGGGACGACCACGCGCTCCACCCGCATGCGGCCCTCGGTGACGGTGCCCGTCTTGTCGAGCACGACGGTGTCGACCCGGCGCGTGGACTCCAGGATCTCCGGTCCCTTGATGAGGATGCCGAGCTGCGCGCCGCGCCCCGTGCCCACGAGCAGCGCGGTGGGCGTCGCGAGCCCGAGGGCGCACGGGCAGGCGATGATGAGGACGGCGACGGCGGCGGTGAACGCGAGCTGGACGTCGGCGCCTGCCAGCAACCAGCCCACCAGCGTGAGCACCGACAGGCCCAGCACCACCGGCACGAAGACGGCGGAGATGCGGTCGGCGAGCCGGGCCACGGGGGCCTTGCCGGTCTGCGCCTGGGACACCAGCCGCCCGATCTGCGCGAGGGTCGTCTCCTCGCCCACGCGGCTCGCGCGCACCAGCAGGTGGCCGGACGTGTTGACGGTCGCGCCGGTCACCGCGTCCCCCGGGCCGACGTCCACCGGGACCGGCTCGCCGGTGAGGAGCGAGGTGTCCACCGCGCTCGTGCCCTCGACCACCTCGCCGTCGGTGGCGACCTTCTCGCCCGGCCGGACGACGAACACGTCCCCCACGGCGAGGTCCGACACCGCGACGCGCTCGGTCGCGCGGCCGCCGTCGGGCCGGGTGCGGGGAGTGCCGTCCGGGGCGAGGAGCACCCGCTCGGCGTCCTTGGCGCCCAGCTCCAGGAGGGCGCGCAGCGCGTCGCCGGCGCGGCGGCGGGAGCGGTGCTCGGCATACCGGCCGGCCAGCAGGAAGGTCGTGACGACGGCCGCGACCTCGAAGTACAGCTCGGGCGTGCCGCCGGACTCCGACGGGACCAGCGACGGCCGCATCGTCATGCCGAGCTCGCCCGCGCCGCCCCACGTCAGGGCCCACAGGGACCAGAGGGTCGCCGCGACGACACCGAGCGACACCAGCGTGTCCATCGTCGACGCCCCGTGCCGGGCAGCCCGGGCGGCCGCGGTGTGGAACGGCCACGCGCCCCACGTCACGACCGGCAGGGCCGCGGCCGCGACGACCCACTGCCAGCCCGTGACCTGGAGCGCGGGGATCATCGACAGCGCCACCACGGGCACGGTGAGGATCGCCGACGCGACCAGCCGGCGGCGCAGGTCCGCGCCGCGGGCGTCGGCGGGGCGCGCGGGGGTCTCGGGCACGGCCGCCGGCTCGGCGTCCGGCGCGGACGCCGCGGACGACGCCGCAGGGCCGGGGCCGTCGGGCGGCGCGTGCGCCGTGTCGGGAGGGGTGGCGGGCGGGGTGACGGGCGGGGTGTCGCGCCGGGCGACGGGCGGCGCGACGTCGCGGCGCGCGGTCACGCGAGCGCCGTAGCCGGCCTTCTCGACGGCCTCGACCAGCGCGGCGTCGTCGACGGGTGCGGTGAGCTGGACGTGCGCGCTCTCGAGCGGCAGGTTCACGGTGGCGGTGACGCCGTCCACGCGGTTGAGGCGCTTCTCGACGCGCGCCACGCACGACGCGCAGGTCATGCCTTCGATGGCGAGGTCGATCTCGAGGACGGGCGGTCCGGCGGTCGTGGTGACCGCCGTCCCGGCCGCGGGGGTGGAGGTGGGGCTGCTCGGGGTGCTCGGGGTGCTCATGGTGCTCATGGGGTGACTCCCTCAGGTACTGGGTCGGAGGTCACCCGCGACGACCCGGGGTGGCGGGGTCGCGGTGGGGGCGCCGGTCGGTCCGACGGCGGCGCGGCGCGGAGGGCCTGGGTCGCGGTGCCCGCAGCGCGGGCGGCGACGGTCGGCAGGCGGTCCGCGGGGTGGGGCCCGGCGGGGGCGGTCAGGCGCGCGGCGGCACGCTGAGGTCGTAGGTCTTGGTCGCGGGCGCGGCGTCTGACGCCTCGGCGGTGCCGCAGCCGCAGGCGCAGTTGTGCGCCTCCTGGCGGGCGGGAGCCTGGGCGGCCTGCTGGGCGGCGACGGCGTCGGCCTGGACGTCGACCGACGCGACCTCGTACCCGGCCTCGTCGACGGCCTCGCGCAGCGCAGCCTCGTCGAGCGGCGCGTCGGAGAAGACCGCGACCTCCGAGGTGCCGCCGGCGTGCAGCTCGACGGTGACGTCCTCGACGCCGGACACGGCGGACAGGTCCTTCGTCACGTGCGCGACGCAGTTGGCGCAGGTCATGCCGGTGACGCCCAGGGTGGTGACGGTGCTCATCGGTGCTCCTTCAGCGGGGGTGGATCGGCAGGTGGGTCGGCGCGGTGGATCAGGACCGGACGAGGCGGCCGATGGCGTCGGCGGCCTCCTTGACCTTGGCGGCGCCCTCCGCCTCGGACTGGCGGGCGGCGTCGACGACGCAGTGCCCGAGGTGGTCCTCGACGAGGCCGATGGACACGGCCTGCAGCGCCTTGGTCACCGCGGAGACCTGGGTGAGGATGTCGATGCAGTAGACGTCCTCGTCGATCATGCGCGCGATGCCGCGGACCTGGCCCTCGATGCGGCGCATGCGCTTGAGGTACGCCTCCTTGTCCGAGGCGTAGCCGTGCGGGCCGTCGTGCTGGTGCGCGGCGCCGTCGAGGACGTCGGTGGGTGCGGTCGTCTCGGTCATAGGCCAACCATACCCCCAGGGGGTAAGCCTGGCAACGGGTGGCAGTCGGACGAGACTGGATGATTGAGACATGAAGGAAGCTGTTCGGCGGATGCAACGCACGCTGTCGCTCGACGAGGCCGAGAGCGTTCGTCTCGACCTTGAGGCGCGCTACGTCCCGAACCAAGTTGTGAAGCCTGGGGCTGGGGAGCTCGTCGCGGAACTCGTGGCGGGTGTTCCGGTGGCATCCGAGGCCGGGACGAACGAAAGCTGGGAACTCCTCGCGCAACTGGCCGCGGGTGCTGTCCCGCCAACGTCCGCCCGAGTCGAAGACGTCGATCGCGTCCGCGCCGAATTCAGTGCTGTGATCGACGCTGCTGCTGTATGCCTTGGGAGCGCGCTCGCTAGCCCTACGGACTATCTCGTTGTTGATGTCCTTGATGCCGCGATCGAGTTCCTCAACGAACCCCAGCGGAAAGTCGCGCTGGATGCTCTACGAGAGTTCGCGGGACGAGGCGAGCGGGAGCAGCGTCGCGTTCAGGTGATCATTTCGGGTATTCAAGGAGACTGATGCGTTGGCGAGGACCGTTCGCCCCTCAGCCAATTTGATTTCTGCGCTCCCAGATCTGCCATGTGCGATCGAGGGACTCCAGGTAGTGGTCGAAGAGTTTGCCGCCGGCAATGCGGTGGAGGTGCAGGATCGGGGAGTGGCCGGCGGGGGCTCCGAACGCATGCGGGTTCACCAGCAGAGTGCTGTCGAAGCGAAAGAGTGAGGCGTAGACATTGCTGCCGTGCTTGCGCGCCTGAATGCCGGTGACGTCGACGAGCAGTGGCGCGAGGTAGTTCCATGTCAGCCGACACCGGGCGGCCATGAGGTCGCCGATGCCTTCCTTCTCGCCGCGTAGCTCGACGGCGCGACTCTCCGGGTCACCGAAGAGCAGTCGGATCCGCACGCCGGCCGCCGCGCGCGCCTTGATGCGCTCGCCAAACTCGGGGATCCCGTCATGGAGGAAGGACCCGGCGAACGCGAGGATGTCGATCGCCTCGGCGGAGCTGTCGATGAGCTCCTCCCACATGGAGATGGGGAGGGCGCCCCGACTCGGGTAGAGGTCGACGAGCTCTGCACGGGTGGCCGACTTCGTCCGCGGATCGGCTTGGGTTGATGGCCAGAGGTACCCGGAGGTCTTTCCGACGATCCGCGCCGCGTTCATGCGGTGGGACAGGTACCGCATGCGGTCCTGGTGATCCAGCGCTCGACCGTCTTGGGATCGACACCGGGCCTGTCGCTGAACTCGTGCAGCGTGAAGCCGGCGTCCGTGATGGCTGCGCGCAGTCGTTCGTTCGTCATGGCGCCCCCAGGGGCGAGGGCTAGCCGTGCTCTGGAAGGGGCGTTGGGGGACGTCTTACTCGTCATAGGAAGTCCCTAGACGTCCCGCTAGGTGGTGACGACCGCGGGGATGTGGAACCCGTCGCCGACTTCCAGACCGAGAAGCGACCGGATGGCTCGCGGCCCCAGCAGCGTGACAAGGAGACCGGCCTCCTGCTGGGGGCCCGTGCCCGCGAGCTCGGTGTGAGCGACGCCGTGCGGTTCGTCGAGGCGGACGCCTCCGGCTACGTCGTCGACGAGCCCGTGGACGTCGCGGCCTGCGTGGGCGCGACCTGGATCGGCGGCGGGGTGCCCGGCACCCTCGACCTCCTGCGCCGGAGCCTCGCACCCGGCGGCATGCTGCTGGTCGGGGAGCCGTACTGGCGCACCGTGCCGGCCACCCCGGAGATCCTGGCCGGGTGCGGGGCGCAGTCCGTCGACGACTACCTGACCCTGCCCGGGCTGCTCGAGTCGTTCGGCGACCAGGGCTACGACGTCGTGGAGATGGTCTGCGCGACCGAGGAGTCGTGGGACCGGTACATGGCGCCGCAGTGGCTGAGCATGCGCCGCTGGGCGGACACGCACCCCGACGACGAGCTGCACGACGAGGTCCGCCGCCTGCTGGCGACCGAGCCGCAGCAGTACGCGGCCTGCACGCGCGCCCACTACGGGTGGGGCGCGTGTTCGCGCTGATCGCGCGCTAGCAGCCGGCGCGCGGACGGGTGGTGGGCAGGACGTCCTGCTCACCACCCGTCCCTCTCGGCGTCACCGGCGGGGCGACGGGAGGTCAGCGGACCCGGAACGGCGCGGCCAGGAGGTGTTCGCGCCGCGAGCTGGGGCCCACCAGCAGCTCGAAGTCGCCCGGCTCGACGACGCGACGGCCCGCGGCGTCGACGACCGTGCAGTCCGCGGCGGGCACCTCCACCTCGACGAGCACGCTCTCGCCGGGGGCGAGCGGCACGCGGCGGAAGGTCTTGAGCTCGCGGTCCGCCCAGGTCACGGAGGTGACCTTGTCGCTCACGTACACCTGCACGGTCTCCACCGCCGGACGGGGCCCGGTGTTGGCGACGGTGACGCGCCCGCGCACGACGCCGTCGGCCGCGACGTCGGCGGCGTCCAGCTCGAGGCCGGAGTACTCGACGGTCGTGTACGACCGGCCCTCGCCGAAGACGTACGGCGGGCGCTGCGTGAGGTCGGCGTACCGCGTGCCGTGCTGGCCGCGCACCTGGTGGTAGAAGACCGGCTGCTGCCCGGCGTGCAGCGCGTAGGAGATCGGCAGGCGTCCGGTCGGCTCGACCAGCCCGAGCAGCAGCTCCGCGACCGCCCGCCCCCCGCGCATGCCGGGGTTGGCGGCGTGCACCAGCGCGGCGCCGCGGCGCACGGCCTCGGGGAGCACCAGCGGCTTGGAGGCGACCAGGACGACGACGACGGGCGTGCCGGTCGCCACCAGGTGCTCCAGCAGCTCCACCTGGCCGCCCTGGAGCTCCAGGGTCGCGGTGGACCTCCCCTCGCCGGCCAGCGCCACCTCGTCACCCAGGACGGCGACGACGACGTCCGCGGCGCGGGCCGCGTCCTCCGCCTCGGCCAGCAGGACCGGGTCGGACGGCGCGGGCAGGGCGGCCGGGGGCCGTGGCTGCCCGTCGGGGAAGTGCGTGCCGTCCGGGTCGGGGCCCAGCTCGACGACGTTCGCGCCCCGCGCGTGCGTGACCTCCCACGACGCGGGCGCGACCGCCTGCAGGCCGTCCAGCACCGTCTCGGTGAGCTCGCGCGGGTGCCCGTCGCGGATCCAGCTGACCTGCCCCGACGCGCCCGCCCAGTCGCCGAGCTGCGCGTGCGGGTCGTCGGCGTTGGGCCCGACGACGGCGACCCGCAGCGGCCGCGCCGGGTCGAGCGGCAGGGTGCCGTCGTTCTCCAGCAGCACGAGCGAGCCGCGCGCGACGTCGAGGGCGAGCTCGCGGTGCTCCGTGCAGCCCACGACGGCCTCGATCCGCTCCGCCACCGGCGCGCGCGGGTCCTCGAACAGGCCGAGGTCCACCTTGAGGCGCAGGATGCGCCGCACCGCGTCGTCGAGCCGGGCGACGTCGATCCGCCCGTCGGCCACGGCCTCCTGCGCACCCTCGAAGAACCGCGGGGTCGCCATGATCACGTCGTTCCCGGCGCCCACCGCCGCGGCCGACGCGTGCGCGTGGTCGGGGCTGACGAGCTGCTCCCACACCATGCGGCCCACGTTGTCCCAGTCGGTCACGAGGGTGCCGTCGAAGCCCCACTCGTCCTTGAGCACACCCTGCAGCAGCCAGCGGCTCGTCGTGATGGGGACGCCGTCGATCGCCTGGTAGCCGATCATCACCGTGCGCACGCCCTCGCGCACCACGCGCTCGAACGGCGGCAGGAACCACGACCGGAGCTTGCGCGGCGAGAGGTCGGCCTCGGTGGCGTCGCGCCCGCCCTGCGTCTCCGAGTAGCCGGCGAAGTGCTTCGCCGTCGCGAGGACGGCGGTGGGGTCCGTGAGCCCGTCGCCCTGGTAGCCGCGCACCATCGCGGCGCCCAGCTCTCCGATGAGGTACGGGTCCTCGCCGAACGTCTCGTTCACGCGCCCCCAGCGCAGGTCGCGCGTCGCGCACAGCACGGGGGAGAACGTCCAGTGCAGGCCCGTCGCGGCGGCCTCGACCGCCGTCGCCCGCGCGGCCCGCTCCACGAGGTCGAGGTCCCACGTGGCCGCCATCCCCAGCTGGCTGGGGAAGACCGTCGCGCCGGGGAAGAAGCCGTGCCCGTGGATGGCGTCGTCCGCCACCAGCAGCGGGACGCCCAGCCGCGTGCGCCGCGCCAGCTCGATCGCCTCGACGACGCGGTCCGGCGAGGCGTGCAGGATCGACCCGGCCAGCCGGTGCCGCACGATGTCCTCGAGGTCGTCCATCGCGTTGAGCTGCAGCATCTGCCCGACCTTCTCGGGCAGCGTCATGCGCGCCAGCAGGTCCTCGACCCGCTCGGCCGGGGACAGGGACGGGTCGCGGTACGGCAGGTCGGTCATGGCTCCGGTCTTTGGTCGGGGGGCGTCTGGCGTCGGGCAAGGGATGTGCCGAGGTAGTCCGGACCGCGCCGAGGTAGTCCGGGCCGCGCCGAGGTAGTCCGGACCGTGCCGAGGTAGTGCGAACCGTGCCGAGGTAGTGCGAACCCCCGCGAGGTAGTGGACCAGGCCACTACCTCGCGGAGCCTTCGACTACCTCGCGGAGCCTTCGACTACCTCGCGGAGCCTTGGACTACCTCGCGGGGGTCCGCACTACCTCGGCGGGGGTCGTCAGCGGACGGTGAGGCCGTTCGCCTGCGCGACGGAGCCCAGCCAGCCCAGCGAGGGCTTCGGACGGCGCTCGAAGGTCTCGCGGTCGAACTCGACGAGCCCAAACGTCGGCCGGAAGCCGGAGGCCCACTCGTAGTTGTCCAGGAGGCTCCAGTGCAGGTAGCCGCGGACGTCGACGCCGTCCTGGATCGCCGCGTGCAGGCCCGCCAGCGCGCCCTCGGTGTAGTCGATGCGGCGGGCGTCGTCCTGGGTGGCCATCCCGTTCTCGGTGACGAAGACGGGCACGCCCTGCGTCTTCTCCCACGCGGCGCGCACCCCGTGCTCGAGCGCGAGGGGGTAGAACTCCCAGCCGGTGAGGGTGGTCTCGACGCCCTCGGGCACCTGGCGGGGGCCGTCGGGGCCGATGATCGTGCGCGTGTAGGCCTGGACGCCCACCCAGTCGTCGCCGCGGGCAGCCTCGAGGTACCAGTCGTCGCGCGAGTACCCGTACGCGTGGGCCACGTCCTCGCAGCCGGGCTCGGGCTGGAAGTCCTGGGTGGCGACGGTCCAGCCGGACCTGATCCCGCCGACGCCGGCGAGGATCTCGCGGGATCGGGTGTGGCACTCGAGCAGGGTGTCGGCGACCTGCAGGTCGGGGTCGGGCAGGCCGTAGGCCACGAGGTTGGCCGGGTCCTCGCCGCCGGCGATCATCGCGGCGATGTTGGGCTCGTTGATGGTGCAGACGTAGTCGACGTCGCTGCCGAGGATCGGCAGCGCGAGCTCGGTGAAGCGGGCGAAGCGGTCGGCTGCCTTCGGCGAGCGCCACATGCCCTCGTCGTAGAACCAGCGCGGCACCGTGAAGTGCATCAGCGTGACCATCGGGGTGATGCCGAGCTCGAGGCACGTCTCGACCATGCGGCGGTAGTGCGCGATCTCGGCGCGCGACACGAAGCCCTCCTCGGGCTCGATGCGCGCCCACTCGACGGAGAAGCGGTAGGTGTCGAGGCCGGCGTCGCGCAGGAGCCGCATGTCCTCGCGGTAGCGGTGGTAGCTGTCGGCGGCGTCGCCGCTGGGCTCGACGATCGAGGTCCCGGCGGCGTGCTCGCGCACCCACCAGTCGCTGTTGACGTTGTTGCCCTCGATCTGGTGGGCCGCGGTGGCGGCGCCCCAGCGGAAGCCCTCGGGGAAGTGCAGCACGGGTGGTCCTTACGTCGGTGGTGCGGTACGTCGGTGGTGCGGTGGTGCGGTGTTCGTGGGGGTGGCGAGCGGCGGGTCAGCGCGCGGGCGTCGTGGTCCAGAAGTCCGCGAGCAGGTCGGCGGTCGTGGCAGGGTTCTCGACGTTGGGCAGGTGCCCCGCCCCGTCGACGACGGCGTAGCGCGCGCCGAGCCGCTCGGCCATGGCGCGCTGCCAGGGCTGCGGCCACGCGGCGTCGTCCACCCCGTGCGCGACCAGCACGGGCAGTCCGGCGGCGGCGAGGTCCGGCGTGACGTCGCGGACGTCGGAGAGCACGTCGATCGCGCCCAGCAGGTTGTCGGTGCTGGTGGCGACCGAGCGATCCCGCAGGAAGCGGGTGTCGGCGTCGAGGCTCGCCAGCGCGGCCGGGTCCTCGGCGATCCGCCGCGCGAGCGCGGGGTTGTCCAGCGTCCACAGGTCGACCAGCCCGGCGGCGGCGAGCAGCAGGTCGCGCTCGGCGTCCTTGCGCCCGGGCCAGCCGTGCGGGCCGGAGCAGAGCATCGTGAGGCTCGCGAACGGAGCGGCGTCCCGGGCGACCGTGGCCGCCGCGACGGTGCCGCCGAAGCTGTGCCCGAGCAGGTGCAGGGCGCCGGACGGGATGCCGGCGGCCGCGCTCACGAGGGCGGCGACCTCGAGCAGGTCGCCCGTGAAGTCGTCGCGGCGGTAGGCGCCCACGCCGCGCGGCGCGGCCGAGTCGGCCTGACCGCGCTGCGAGTACGTCCAGGCCTCGACGCCGCGCGCCGCCAGCAACGGCAGGAGCAGCCGGTGGTCCTCTCGCGACCCGGTGAAGCCGGGCACGAGCAGGGCGACCGCGCGGCGCGCCACGCCGTCGGGCACGACGGACCGCAGCGCGGTGAGCGGGCCCACCGGCACGTCGAGCACCAGCGGCTCGACGCCATCAGGCAGCGGCAGCACCGAGAAGGGTGCGCCCGCGCGCACCGCGGGGACGGGGGACACCGGCGACGCCGTCACGACGCCGCACCGCCCGCGAACCGGCGCGCGGGCTGTGGGACGGCGTCCAGGAGCTGGGTGGTGTACGCGTCCTCGGGGAACCGCAGCACCTGGGTGGTGTCGCCGGACTCCACGACCTTGCCGTGGTGCAGCACCATGATCTGGTCGGTCACGACGCGCGCCGACAGCAGGTCGTGCGTGATGTAGAGCAGCGAGACGCCGAGGTCCGCACGCAGGTCCTCCAGCAGGCTGAGCACGCCGGCGCGCAGCGACACGTCGAGCATCGAGACGGGCTCGTCGGCGATGAGCACCTGCGGGTCCGACGCCAGGGCGCGCGCGATGACGACGCGCTGGCGCTGCCCGCCCGACAGCTGGTGCGGCAGCTTGGCCGCGTACTGCTCGACGGGCGTGAGGCCCACGGTCTCCAGCAGCTGCAGCACGCGGCCGCGCGCCGCCTCGCCGCGGAGGCCGGTGAAGTTCTCCACCGGCCGGGTGAGCGTGTACTCCACGGTGTGCAGCGGGTTGAGTGCCGAGTAGGGGTCCTGGAAGACCATCTGGACGTCCGCGTGCAGCGTCTTCAGGCGACGGCGCCGCAGCCGGTCGACCCGCAGGTCGCCGAACGTCACCGTGCCCGACGTCGGGCGCTCCACTCCCGTGACCATCTTGGCGATGGTCGACTTGCCCGAGCCCGACTGGCCGACCAGCGCCATCGCGGCGCCCGGCTCCAGCCGGAACGACACGTCGTCGACGGCGGTGACGGCCTGCTCGCCGCGGCGCGGCGGCGGGTACACCTTCGACACGTGGTCGACGACGATCGCGTCGTGCGCGGCCGCCCGCTCGTGACGGCTCGCGCCGGCGCCCGCGGCCCCGCCCGCCCTGCGCTCGAAGCCGGGCAGCTCCACGACCTCGGCGCGCGGGTCGGCGTAGTGGCTGAGCAGCATCTGCGTGTACGGGTGCGCGGGGGCGGCGAAGATCTGCCGCGACGCGCCGTCCTCGACGATCTCGCCGTCGTGCATGACGACGACGCGCTCGGCGGACTCCAGCACCACGCCCAGGTCGTGGGAGATGAGCACGGCCGTGAAGCCCTCCGCGGCCTGCAGCTCCCGGATGGTGTCCATGACCGCGTGCTGCACCAGCACGTCGAGGGCCGTGGTCGGCTCGTCGAACACCATGAGGCGCGGCTCGAGCGACAGGGCCAGCGCGATGGAGACGCGCTGGCGCATGCCGCCGGACAGCTCGCCGGGGTAGCGGTCGAGCACCGTGGACGGCAGCTGCACCTTGTCGAGCAGCTCGACGGCGCGCTGGCGGCGCCTGCCCTTCGGCACGTGGCCGTGCGCGGCGAAGATGTCGCCGAAGTGGTGCGCGATGGTGCGCACCGGGTTGAGGGCGTTCATGCCCGACTGGAGCACCATGGCGAACCCGCCGCGGCGCTGCACGCGCAGCTCCTCGGCGTCCAGGTGCGCGATGTCGGTGCCGTCGAACACGATGCGGCCGCCGGAGATGCGCGCCGGGGCCTTGGCGAGGCGGGTGACGGCGAAGCCGAGCGTCGACTTGCCGGAGCCGGACTCGCCGACCAGGCCCACGAACTCGCCCTGCTCCAGGGAGAGGCTCGCGTGCTTCACCGCGTGCGTCGGGACGGCGCCGCGCGGCTCGTAGACGACGGACAGGTCCTGGATCTCGAGGAGGCTCATCGGCCGGTCCCTTCCCGCAGGCGCGGGTTGCTCAACCCGTCGACGCCGAAGTTCACGAGGGTCATGGAGGTCGCCAGCAGCGCGATGCACAGGCCGGGGGCGAACAGCAGGATCCACTGGCCGGTGAGGATCGCCATCGAGTTCTGCGCCCAGAAGATCATCGAGCCCCAGGACACGGTGGCCATGTCGCCCAGGCCGAGGAACGACAGCCCCGACTCGGCCAGCACGGCCGAGGTCGCGGCGCCGAAGAACGACCCCGCGATCATCGAGGTCATGTTCGGCAGGATCTCGCGGAAGATGACGCGCGCGGAGCTCTCGCCGGAGAAGATCGCCGCCGTCACGAAGTCCCGCGAGCGCAGGGACTGCGTCTGCGAGCGCAGCACGCGGGCGCCCCACGCCCACCCGGTGATGACGACGACCAGGATGATCATCGGCAGCCCGCCGTTCTGCAGGTACGCCGCGATGATGATCATCAGCGGCAGGCCCGGCATGACGAGGAACAGGTTGACGAGGAAGTTGACGACGTCGTTGCCCCAGCCGCGCAGGTAGCCCCACGACAGCCCGATGACGACGGCGACGAGCGTCGACAGGCCGCCGGCGACGAAGCCGACGAGCAGCGAGACGCGGGCGCCGTAGATCACCTGGGACAGCACGTCCTCGCCGGCGCCGGTGGTGCCCAGCCAGTGGGCGGCGCTGCCGGGCTCGTTGCGGCCGAAGGAGTCGTCGTGGGGGGAGTAGGGGGCCAGGAGGGGCGCGAAGACCGCCATGAGGACGAAGAGCCCCAGGATGACGAGCCCCACGCGGGCCTTCGGGTTGGCCCAGACGGTCGCGAACGCGCGGGCCAGCACCTGGCCGGTGCGGCCGAGGCGGGTGCGGGCCGGCCGGGCGGGGCCTTGGACGGCCTCGGGGGCGGGGCCCTCCGGGTCCGGCGTCGTGGCGGGCTGGGTGGTGGTCGGGTCAGCAGCCATCGGGGTCACCGCCTCGTTCGGGGGTCGAGGACGCCGTAGAGGATCTCCACCAGGAAGTTCGCGAGCAGCACGCTCACGGTGATCATGAGGAAGAGCGCCTGCATCAGCGGGAAGTCCTGGTTGGTGACGGCGTTGAACAGCAGGTAGCCGACGCCGGGGTACGCGAAGACCTGCTCGACGAGCAGGGAGCCGCCGACGACGCCGCCGAGCGCCATGCCGAAGCCGGTGAGGTTCGGCAGGATCGCGTTGCGGGCGGCGTAGCGGATCGCGACCGTGCGGCCGCGCAGGCCGTTGGCCTCGGCGAACGTCACGTAGTCGTCCCCGAGCGTGTTGATCATGGTGTTGCGCATGCCGAGGATCCAGCCGCCGAGCGACGTGATGAGGATCGTGACGGCGGGCAGGGCCGCGTGGTACAGCACGTCCCCGAGGAACTGCCACGACAGGTTCGGCACGGCGGTGGCGGAGTAGGCGCCCGACGTCGGGAACCAGCCGAGCACGTAGCCGAGGAAGAAGACGATGAGCAGCGCGGTCCAGAAGTACGGGAACGCGGAGAGGAAGCTGCCGGTGACGGTGGGCAGCGAGTCCATCCACGTGCCGCGCTTCCACGCGGCGCCGATGCCGATGAGGGTGCCGAGCACGAAGGCGATGATCGTCACCGCGCCGACCATGATCAGCGTCCAGGGCAGGGCGCCGGCGACGAGCTCGGAGACCTGCTGCGGGAAGAAGGTGTACGACACCCCGAAGTCGAGGTGGATGACGTTGTTCAGGTACGTGACGTACTGGTCCCAGATGCTGCCGCCGGGGACGCCCAGCTGGGCCTCGATCGCGGCCTGCACCGACGGCGTCACGGGGCCGTTCTGGGCGAGCTTGGCGATGGCCGCGTCTGCGGGCGAGCCGGGCATGAGGCGCGGGATGACGAAGTTCAGCGTCACCGCCGCCCACAGCGTGAGGACCAGCAGGCCGAGCTTGCGGAGCGCGTAGCGCAACGGTGCCTCCGGGTCGGTGGTCGGTGGGTCTGTCGGTCGAGGGTCTCGTCCGGCACCTGCGCGCTGGTGAGGTCCCTGAAGGTGCCGAGGGGGCGCAGGTGCCGAACGAGAGCCGGAGGGTCAGCCCTGGGCGGGCTTGAGGTGCGTGAGGATCAGCAGCGGGGTGGAGTCCCACGTCTTCGGGGAGGCGTAGGGGTCGTCCGCGCTGGGCCAGCCGGTGAAGTGCTTGGTCGAGAACAGGCCCCACGAGCCGCCGTAGAAGAGCGCGATCATCGGCAGCTGCTCGTACGTGATCTGCTGGAGCTGGTGCGTGATCTCGGTCTGCTTCGCCTCGTCGGTGGTGACCTTCAGCTCGGCGAGGAGCGCGTCGGCCTCCTTCGACTCGAACCGCCCGAAGTTGCCGGCGGCGGTCTCCCCGACGGGCAGGCGGAACTCCGAGCCCATGAGGCCGTTGTAGTCCTGGTACGGCTGACCGGTGCCGCCGACGGTGCCCATGATCATGTCGAAGTCGCCCGAGCGGAGCTCCTTCTGGTAGGCCGCGGCCTGCGGCTGGACGACGGTGACGTCGATGCCGATCTTCGTGAGCTGGCCCTTGACCTGCTCCACGCCCTGCAGCCAGTCGGACCAGCCGTTGGGGGTGGTGATGGTGATCTTCAGCGGCTTGCCCGCGGCGTCGACGAGCTTGCCGCCCTGCTGGGTGTAGCCGGCCTTCTCGAAGTACTCGAGCGCCTTCGCCTCGTCCTGGTCGATGTAGCCCTGGTTCGGGATCGAGGTGTCGAGCACCGACTCCTGGTTGGGCAGCATGAGGCCGGTCTGGCTGGCCCGGTCGACGTAGCCCTGCTCGGCCTTGTCGGCGATGACCTGCTTGTCCAGGGCGTAGGCGACGCCCGTGCGGAAGTTGACGTCGTCGTACGGCGCCTTCGTCATGTTCGGGATCAGCGAGATCGCCGCGCCGGCCGGGAACCAGTAGGTGTTGTGGTCGGGGTCGGCCTTGACCCAGGTGTCCTCGACGTCGCTCATGAACGCGTACGCCCAGTCGTAGCCGTTGTTGACGATGTCGAGCTCGGAGTTCGCGGCGGGCTGGACGAGCTCGTCGACCGCGACCTTGTCGGCCTGCCAGTACTTCTCGTTCTTCTTGAGCGTGTACTGGTTCGGCGTGAACTGGCCGAGGACGTACGGGCCGGACCCGACGGGCTCCTCGTTGGTCCAGGTGACGGGGTCCTTGACGTCCTTCCAGACGTGCTCGGGCACGATGAGCTGCTGCGCGATGATCTTCGCGGCGGGGACGTCCTCGGTCTGCAGGTGCGCGACGACCTTGGTGCCGTCGACCTCGACGGACTTCAGGTGCGACCACACGCCCTTGAGGTCCATCTCGGGGTGCTTCTTGACGAGGTCGAAGGAGAACTTCACGTCCTCGGCGGTGAGCGGCTCGCCGTCCGACCAGGTGACGCCGTCGCGCATCGTGAAGACGACCGTCTTGGCGTCCGGCTGCTCGTAGCCGGTGGCGAGCCAGGGGGTCTCGACGCCGCTCATCTCGTTGATGATGATCAGCGGCTCGTACAGGTAGGTCGTCGTGTTGCGCTTGCCGGACGAGTACGGGTTGAAGTTCCGGTCGAACGTGGGGGACCCGTTGTCCGCCGCGATGAGCATCGACGTCGCGCCGCCGGTGGCGCCGTCGTCCCCCTTGGTCTGCACCGGTGCCGAGCAGGCCGCCGTGGCCAGCACCGCGACGGTGGCCGCAACGGCGGCCAGGCGCCGCCCCGAGCGCGCTGTGCGCGTCATGGACATCCACTCCTCTTCATCGAGGCCTCTCCTGCGAGGGCCCGCGCACACCCGGTCAGCGTGCGCCGTCCTGGGGAGTGTATGCGCATACATTTGCGGCTGCCAAACCGTGCGGCAAAGTCCGAGGCCAGGCGCCCGGAGCGCCTCAGCGGCAGCCGCAGCTCTCGCGCAGCAGCACCCGCACGGGCAGGTTCACGGTCGCGGCGGGGGAGCCGGGGTCCGCGAGCCGGGAGCGCAGCAGCTCCACCGCGGCCCGCCCCAGCTCGACCATCGGCTGGCTCACGGTGGTGAGCCGGGGCATCGACGCCTGGGTCGCGTCGATGCCGTCGAACCCGGTGAGGACCACGTCGCCCGGCACGTCGACGCCGGCCTCGGTGAGCACGTCGAGGAAGCCGAGCGCCGTCTGGTCGTTCGAGCACACCAGCGCCCGTGGGAGCGCGCTGCCCGTCTCGCCGCCCGACCGGCCCCGCCCGGTGACGTGGCTCTGGAGCATCCGCCGCGCCAGCGTGCGCGCGCCGTCGCGCGTGAAGTCGCTGCGTGCCGCCGGCTCGTCGGGCGCCTCAAGCCCGGCCGCGGTGAGCGCGTCGCGGAAGCCCTGGAAGCGTTCGTGGGCGTCCGGGGAGTCGAAGGGGCCGCCCACGAAGGCGAGGTCGCGGATGTCGTGCTCCGCGACCAGGTGGTCCACGAGCGCGCGCGTGCCGGCGCGGTTGTCCACCGAGATGTGGTCGTAGGCGTCGTCCTGCGGCGGGCCGGCCATGACGACCACCGGCACGCGCCGGGCGATGTGCGCCAGGAGGTCGTCCGGCACCGACTTCGCCAGCACCGCGAGCCCGTCGACCCGTCCCGCGAGCTCGTTGACCGCCTCGGCCCGCCGCAGCCCGCGCGCCACGCCGATCATCACGGCATGCCCCGTGCGCCACGCCTCCAGCTCGGCCCCGCGCATCACCTCGCCGAGGTACAGGTTGCTCCACCGCGCCGTGGCCCGGCCGCCGACGTCGCGCACCACCTCGACCGCCTCGCCCACTCGCACCGGGTCGGGCAGGTCGGCGAGGTCGTCGATGCCGTCCACGTCGGGGAAGCACAGGCCCAGCACGCCCGTCGAGCGGGCGGCCAGCCCGCGCGCCGCGCCGGACGGCACGTAGCCGAGCTCGTGGATCGCCTCGTGCACCACCGTGCGGGTGCTCTCGCGGACGTCGTCGGGCCGTCGCAGCACCCGCGACACCGTCGCGATCGACACCCCCGCGCGCTGCGCGACGTCGTACACCGTGGGGGCCTTCGCCACCGGAACTCCTTGACCGCATCCCTCACCCGCACGGCCGTGCGAGCGGTCCCACGATAGTGACTGCGCATACATCGCGGCATCGCGGCAGGTCACCGGGGCGTCGTCCGGCAGGTCCGGCCGTGCTCGGCAGCTGCAGGTGCCGAGCTTCGAGCAACCTGCCGAACGAGCCCCGGGCGGAGGGTCAGACGGCCGCCGCGGCTGCCCGCGCCCCGGCGGGCAGGGCGTCGAGGATGCGGTGCACGGCGTCGTCGTCGTGCGCGGCGGAGACGAACCACGCCTCGAAGACCGACGGCGGCAGGTTGACGCCCGCGTCGAGGAGCGCGTGGAACAGCGCGCGGTAGCGGAACGCCTCCTGCGCCTGGGCCTGCGCGTAGTCGCGCACGCCGTGCTCGGCCGCGAAGGGGCCGAAGAACACGGAGAACAGCGAGCCGGCGCGCTGCACGCGGTGGTCCACGCCCTCGGCCGACAGGGCGTCGCCGAGCGCGGTGGCCAGCGTGTCGGCCACGGCGTCCACCCGCGCGTACACGGCCTCGTCGGCCAGGCGCAGGGTCGCGAGGCCCGCCGCCACGGCCACCGGGTTCCCGGACAGCGTGCCCGCCTGGTAGACGGGGCCGGTCGGTGCGAGCTGGTCCATGATCGCCGCGGGCCCGCCCAGCCCGGCCACGGGCATCCCGCCGCCCACGACCTTGCCGAACGTCAGGAGGTCCGGCGCGTACCCCTCGCCGCCTCCGGCGCGGATCGCCGCGTTCTCCAGGCCCCACCACCCCGACGGGCCGACGCGGAAGCCGGTGAGCACCTCGTCCATGACGAACAGGGCACCGTGCTCGCGCGTGATGCGGCGCAGGCCCTCGTTGAAGCCCTCGGCGGGCGGCACCACGCCCATGTTCGCGGGGCTGGCCTCCGTGATCACGGCGGCGATGCGCGACCCGTGCTGCGCGAACGCCGCCTCGACGGCGGCCAGGTCGTTGTACGGCAGCACGAGCGTCTCGGCGGCCGAGGCCTCCGTGACCCCCGCCGTGCCCGGCATGGCGAGCGTCGCGACACCCGACCCGGCCTCCGCCAGCAGCGCGTCGACGTGGCCGTGGTAGCAGCCGGCGAACTTCACGACGAGCGGCCGCCCGGTCACGCCGCGCGCGAGGCGGATCGCCGTCATCGTGGCCTCGGTGCCCGTGGACACGAGGCGCACGCGCTCCGCGACGGGCACCCGACGGCGGATCTCCTCCGCGAGCTCCACCTCCGCCACCGTCGGCGCGCCGAACGACAGACCGCGCGCGGCCGCCTCCTGCACGGCCGCGACCACCTCGGGGTGGGCGTGCCCGAGCAGCGCCGGGCCCCAGGAGCACACGAGGTCCACGTACTCGCGCCCCGCGACGTCCGTGACGTACGGGCCGTGGGCGCTCGCGAGGAACCGCGGGTCGCCGCCGACCGAGCCGTACGCGCGCACGGGGGAGTTCACGCCCCCGGGGATCGCGGCCTGGGCGCGCAGGAACGCGGCGTGGTTGTCCGTCATCGTGGTCCTTCCGGGAAGCTCTCGGGGCGGTGGTGGTCGGTCGGGCGGCCGGTCAGGGCGCTCAGCGCAGCCAGTCGGCGACGTCGACGGCCCAGTAGGTGAGGATGACGTCGGCCCCGGCCCGCTTGATCGCGAGGAGGGACTCGAGGACGGCGCCCTTCCGGTCGATCCAGCCGTGCGCGGCGGCCGCCTCGATCATGGCGTACTCGCCGGAGACCTGGTACGCCGCCACGGGGACGTCGGAGCGGTCGGCGACGCCGCGCAGCACGTCGAGCGACGTCCCGGCCGGCTTCACCATGACCATGTCCGCACCCTCGGCGAGGTCGAGGTCGGCCTCGCGCAGCCCTTCGCGCGAGTTGGCGGCGTCCATCTGGTACGTGCGGCGGTCGCCCTGCAGCGCGCTGTCGACGGCGTCGCGGAACGGGCCGTAGAACGCGCTGGCGTACTTGGCGCTGTAGGCGAGCACGGACACGTCGGTGAAACCGGCGTCGTCGAGCGCGTCGCGGATGACGGCGACCTGGCCGTCCATCATCCCCGACGGCGCCACGACCTCCGCGCCCGCGCGGGCCTGCGCGACGGCCATGGCCGCGTACCGCTCGAGCGTCGCGTCGTTGTCGACCGCGCCGTCGGGCGTGAGGACGCCGCAGTGGCCGTGGTCGGTGAACTCGTCCAGGCACGTGTCGGCCATGACGACCGGGCCGGGCCGCCCGGTCTCCGCCTCGACCTTCGCGACGGCCTCGCGGGCGACGCGGATGCCGCGCTGCAGGATGCCGTCCGGGTCGTCGCCGGCGGTGCCGGTCGCGTCCCGCTCGGCGGGGATGCCGAACAGCATGACGCCGCCCAGGCCCGCCCGGGCCGCATCGGCCACGGCGTCGCGCAGCGAGGTCTCGGTGTGCTGCACCTGGCCCGGCATCGAGGTGATCGGCGCCGGCTCGTCCAGGTCCTCCTTGACGAACAGCGGCAGCACCAGGTCTGCCGGGTGCAGGCGGGTCTCGGCGGCCAGCCGACGCATGCGCGGGGTGGTGCGCAGGCGGCGGGGGCGGTAGACGATGCCCGAGGTGCTCACGGGTGCTCCTTCGTGGACGTGGGTGCGGTCGCCGTCGGGTCGGCGGCGAGGGCGGTGGTGGTGGGGACGGCCGCGGCGGACAGCGCGGCGGCGACGGCGTCGGCGAGGGCCGCGTCCGTCGGGTGCGTGGCGACGGCCGCCACGCGCAGCCCGGCGTCGCGCGCGGCGTCCGCGGACGGCGTCCCGATGGCGACGACCGGCGTGCCCGTGCCCGTCTGCGCGGCGATCTCGCGCGCGACGGAGCCGGACGCGACGACGACCAGGTCGAAACCACTGGCCCGGGCGCGGGCCGCGACGTCGTCGGGGAGCGGGTGGTGCACCGTCCGGTAGGCCGTCACGACGTGCGGCGCCCAGCCCAGCCCGGCCAGGCCGTGCTCCAGGGTCGGGCGCGCCAGGTCGCCGAGCGGGAGGAGGACGCGCGACGCGTCCGGGGCGCCGTCGTCCGGCGGGGGAAACACGGCGACGAGGCCCGCGGCGGTGGGGTCGTCGTCGGGCACGAGGGCGGTCGGGACGCCGGCGGCGGCCAGGGCGCGGGTCGTGGCGGGCCCGACGGCGGCCCAGCGCGCGGGGGCCGCGGCAAGGTCGGTGCCGGTGCGCGCTGCGGCGGCGGCGAGCGCGTCCACCGCGTTCACGCTGGTCACGACCGTCCACACGTACGCACCGCGGGCCAGGGCGCGGACGGCGTCGTCGAGGGGCGCGACGTCGTCCACGGGTGCGCGCTCGATCACGGGCGCGACGACGACGTCGTGCCCGGCCGCGCGCAGGCGCGTCACGAGCCCGGCCGCGCGGCCCGGCGCCCGGGCCACGAGCACGGCGGCGGGCGGCGTCGAGCCCTCGCGGGTCACGCGCCCTCCGGGTCGTCCGTGCCGGTCGGGGTGTGCAGCGGCGCGACGTCGGCACGCGCGGCGACGTCCTCGGGCGCCGGGCCGGTCCCCCCGACCAGCGGCGCGAGCCGCGCGGCGCCGTCGGCGAGCAGGGCCTCGGCCACCCGCACCCCGAGCGCCGTCGCCGCGTCGTCCTGCTCGGCGCCCGCGGTGACCTCGACGAGCACCGTCGTCGCGCTGTGGGTGAGCTGCTCGGTGCCGTCGACGCGCGCGACCACGGCGGTGAGCTGCAGCTCGCCCGCCTCGACCCGGGCGTGAGCACCGATGGGCGCCGCGCAGCCGGCCTCCAGCCGCGCGAGCACGGCGCGCTCGGCGAGCACGGCGAGGCGCGTGGCGCGGTGGTCGAGCGCGGCGAACGCCTCGCCCAGGGCGGAGCCGCCCGCGAGGTCGACGGTGCGCGCCTCGACGGCGAGCGCGCCCTGCCCGGGAGCGGGCGCGACCACCGCCGGGTCGAGCAGCTGGGTCACGACCTCGGTACGGCCGAGCCGGGAGAGGCCGGCGAACGCGAGGACGACCGCGTCGAGGTCGGCGTCCGGGCCGAGAGCGCGCGCCAGCCGCGTCTCGACGTTGCCCCGGATGTCCACGAGCTCGACGTCGGGGCGCGCGGCCTGCACCTGCGCCGCCCGGCGCGGCGAGCCCGTGCCCACGCGCGCCCCGCGCGGCAGGGTGTCGAGGGTCAGCCCGTCGCGGGCGCACAGGGCGTCGCGCGCGTCCTCCCGCTCGGGCGTCACGACGGTCAGCGCAGCCGGCTGCGTCGTGGGCAGGTCCTTGAGCGAGTGCACCGCTACGTCGCAGCGTCCGTCGAGCAGCGCCTCCCGCAGGGCCGTGACGAAGACGCCGGTGCCGCCCAGCGAGGCGAGGGAGCCGGTCTTCACGTCGCCCTCGGTGCGGATGCGCACCAGCTCGACCGGCCGGCCGAGCAGCTCCTCCAGCCGGCGCGCGACCATGCCGGACTGCGTCGTGGCGAGGGCGCTGCCGCGGGTACCGAGGCGCAGCGGGGCGGGGGCGGGCTCGGGGGTGCTCACCGGTCCAGTGTCGCGCAGCCCCGGCGCCTGTGGACAACTGCGGGCGTGGCGGGAGGCCGATCTCACACCGTGCGTGCGGAGTCCTGACGCGAGGTCATGACGATGCGTCACCACCCCGCCACCCTCGACCGAGCTGTCAGAGCCACGTGGGGGTAGGGCCGCACCTGGTTCTGACAGCTCGGAGCCGGCAGATCCTGTCAGAACCAGGTGCGGGCATGGCCTGCCCTGGTTCTGACAGGTCGCGGGTCAGAGGGCGGCGACGGCGGCCTGCGCGTGCGCCACGATCGCCGCGAGCCCGGTCCCCGCCACCCAGCCCCCGGTGACGGCGAGCCCGGGCGTGTGGCCGACGGCGGCGGTGAAGGCCGCGACGTCGGCACGGTAGGCGGGCGTGGGCGGGGGCAGGGAGCCGTCCCAGCGCTGCAGCAGGTGGTCGCGCACCCGGTCCGTGAGGTCGACGCCGAGCAGGGCGGACGCGTCCCGCGCGGCCTCCTCGGCGGTGGGCGGCTCCGTCTCGACGCCGATCCGGCCGTAGGACAGCCGCACCACGTGCACGCCCGGCCCCGCCGCGGCGCGCACCCGGTCGGCCAGCCAGGGCCACTTCGCCGTGGCGTGCGTGAGCGCCTTCGCGCGGACGCCGGACACGACGCCCTCGTCGTCGGGCGCGACGAGGAGCCCGGAGCCGCGCGGCGCGGCATCGAGCTCGGGGGCGTCGAGCAGCAGGGTCGCGAGCCAGATGTCGGCGCCGTCCTCGGGGACGGGCACGGCCACGCCCGCGCCGCCCTGCCCGCCGCCCTGCCCGCCGCCCTGCCCGCCGCCGAGGGGCTCGACCCACGGGCCGAGCAGCGGGGCGACCCGCGGCGTCGTCACGACGAGCCGGGGGGCGCGCACCGTCTCGCCCGCCGCCGTCGTCGCCTGCCAGTCGGCACCGAGGCGTTCGACGGCGACCACCCGCTGCGCGACCCGGACGGCGGCGTGGATCGGGCCGGTCGCGTCGGTCCGAGGGGAGTCGGCGAACTCCTCGGCGCTCGCGGCGATCTCGCCGGTGAGCGCCTCGACCAGGGCGTGGATGCCGCCGTCGATGCCGCGCACGGCCGACCCGGCGGGCGCGGCCGCCCGCAGCTCGCCCACCGCGAGGGAGAGGGACCCGGTCCGCGCGAAGGCGTCGAGCAGCCCGGGGGCGACGGCGGCGACGTCGAGCCGGTCCAGCGGCGCCGAGTGGACGCCGGTCGCGACGGGGGCCACGAGACGCTCGGCCACGCGCCGGCCGAGCCGCGACCGCACCAGGGAGCCCAGGTCCGTCGGGTCCGCGACGAAGCGCGGCAGCACCCGGTCGAGCGCGGCGCGGGCCACGCCCGGCCAGCCGACGGCGCGCCGCACGTCCGGCGCCCACGGCACGGACGGGATGCCGAGCACGCCCGCCTTCGGCAGCGGGAACGTGTGCCCCCCGGCGTACCCCCAGGCCGACAGGGGCGCCGGGCTCACGACGTCCAGCCCGAGCTCGTCGGCCAGGTCCGTCACGGCCGTGCCGCGCGCCGCGAAGGACTCCGCGCCGAGGTCGAGGCGCACGCGCGGCACCGACCCGAAGGCGCCACCGCGCACCGGGCCGCCGACACGGTCGGAGGCCTCGAGGAGCACCACCTGCAGGCCGCGCCGCACGAGGGTGCGCGCGGCGACGAGGCCGCCGATCCCGCCGCCGACCACGACCGCGTCGACGTGCTCCGCGGCCCGCACGGGCGGGGACGCGGCGTCGGGCGCGCCGAGCGGCGGGAGGGGCGTCACAGCGAGTGGACCAGCTCGACGACGCGCGTCAGGACGGTCGGGTCGGTGTCCGGCGGCACGCCGTGGCCGAGGTTCACCACGTGCCCGGGCGCGGCCTGGCCACGGGCGACGACGTCGCGCACGTGCGCCTCGAGGACCGGCCACGGGGCGCCCAGCAGCGCGGGGTCGATGTTGCCCTGGACGGGGACCGCGCCGCGCTCGTGGTCGGCCAGCAGCGCGGCGGCCTCGTCGAGCGGGGTGCGGTAGTCGACGCCGACGGCGGGGTGGGTGATGCCCGCGGCGTCGAGCACGTCACGCAGGGCGGGCAGCAGGTGGCCCGTGCCGGTGCCGAAGTGGATCGCGGCGAGCCCGTCGCCCGGCGCGCCGTCGGCCCCGGGTGCGCGCAGGTCCGCGACGTGCGCCAGCGCGCCCGTGGACGACGGCGCGACGTGCCGCGTGTAGTCCGCGAGGGCGAGCGAGCCCGCCCAGGAGTCGAAGAGCTGCACGGCCGACGCGCCCGCCAGGACCTGCGTGCGCAGGAACCGGCCGGTCAGCTCGGCGGTCCAGGCCGTGAGCCGCCCCCACGTCTCGGGGTCGGCGTGCATGAGGGTGCGCGCGGCGAGGTGGTCGCGCGACGGGCGGCCCTCCACGAGGTACGCGGCGAGGGTGAACGGCGCACCCCCGAAGCCGAGCAGGGGCACGTCGCCGAGCTCGGCCACCGTGAGGCGCACGGCCTCCGCGATCGGCGCCAGGGCGCCGTCGTCGAGGGTGCGGGAGGTGAGCCGCGCGACGTCGTCGGCGGTCCGGTACGGCTGGTCCATGACCGGCCCGACGCCGGGCTGGATGTCGACGTCGACGCCGGCGAGGCGCAGCGGCACGACGATGTCGCTGAAGAAGACCGCGGCGTCCACGTGGTGGCGGCGCACCGGCTGGAGGGTGATTTCCGCGGCGAGCGGTGGCCGGAGGCAGGAGTCGAGCATCCCTACCCCCTGACGGACCTCGCGGTACTCGGGCAGCGACCTGCCGGCCTGCCGCATGAACCACACGGGGGTCACGTCCGGACGGTCCCCCCGCAGGGCACGCACCAGCGGGGCGTGCGTCGTCCGGCCGTCGACCAGCGGGTGGTCGGTGGGCAGCAGGGTGGGCTCGACCGGGAGCGTGGGGGATGTCACGGTCCATGATTCTGCCCCTCCCGTTCGCCTCTCTTAAAGTGGGAGCACTGTGGTACTCCTCTCCCTCACCGCCTCGCACCGCGAGCTGGACCTGGACGCGCTCGAGCGGCTGTCCACCGGCTCGGGTTCCGTCGGGCGTGCCGCCGTCGGTGCGTGCGGGCCCGTGCAGGGGTCCGTGGTGATCTCCACGTGCAACCGGTTCGAGCTGTACCTGGACGTCGACGCCCCGGTGCACGGCGACGCGGTGCGGCACGCGACGCGGCACGTCGCGGCCGTGGTGGCGGCCAGCTCGGGCGTGACCGAGCAGGTCGCGGCGGAGTCGTTCACGGTGCGCACCGGTCCCGAGGTCACGTCGCACCTGTTCACCGTGGCCGCCGGCCTGGACTCGATGGTCGTGGGGGAGCGGGAGATCGCCGGCCAGGTGAAGCGCGCCCTCGCGGAGGCGCGCGCCGACGGCACCACGTCCAAGACGCTCGAGCTGCTCTTCCAGACGGCGTCGCGCACGTCGAAGCGGGTCGGCACCCGGACCGAGCTCGGCGCGGCCGGGCGGTCGGTCGTGGCGCTGGGCCTCGACCTCGCGGGCCGGGACCTCGCGGGCGGGGACCTCGCCGGACGAGACCTGCGCCGCGGCTCCGGTCACGACGGGTCGTGGCGGGGCGTGCGCGTGGTGCTCATCGGCACCGGCTCGTACGCCGGGGCGTCCGTGGCGGCGCTGCGCGCCCGCGGCTGCGACGACGTGCGGGTGTACTCGCGGTCGGGCCGCGCCGAGGCGTTCGCCCAGGGGCACGACGTCGAGCCGGTGCGCGACCTGGTCGAGGCGCTGGCCGACGCCGACCTGGTGGTGTCGTGCTCGGGTGCCCGCGGCCGCCGTCCCGCCGGCCCGCCCGACGCGGGCGCCGAGGCCTCCCTGGAGTACGTGCTCGACGCCGCCGCCGTGGTGCGTTCGCGCGAGCGCGCCGCTGCGGCCGCCGGCGACGAGCCGGAGCCGCGGCCCCTGGTGGTGCTCGACCTGGCGCTGCACCGGGACGTCGACCCCCGCGTGGCCGACGTCGAGGGCGTGCTGCTGTACGACCTGGGGACGCTCAAGGCGCACGCCCCCGCGACCGCGGCGGACGTCGTCGACCGGGCGCGCCGCATCGTGGACGACGCGGCCGCCGAGTTCGAGGAGACCCGCCTGGGCCGTGCGGCCGACGCCGCCGTCGTCGCCCTGTTCGACGCGGCCGAGGACCGGGTGCGCGCCGAGGTCGACGCCGCCGTGGACCGCCTCGTCACCGAGCTGGCCGCCCGCGGGGAGACCCCGGACGAGGCCGACGTCGACGCCATCTCGCGCGACGTCCGCAAGCGGGCGCACTCCGCCCTGCACGCGCAGATCGTGGCCGTGCGGGCCGACGCGCTCGCGCGGGCCCGGGCCGAGGAGGCCGCCGTGGTGGCGGCTGCCGAGGCGCTCGCGACGGACGCCGACCGCGTCGTCGGCCGCTGACGCCACCCGCTGTCGAGAACCTCCCGCAGAGCCCGGTTCGCCGGTTCGGGGCCCAGATCACCCCGTTTCAACGCGCGCGTCCTGCTTGTCGGCACTACCTTGCGAGACGCGGGATGCCGGTACGGGTGCCGGGTCCGCTACCGAAAGCCTGACCCGCAACGGAAGGAATCGCCGACATGGACAGCTTCTGGGACTACATCTGGTTCCTGGTCTGGATCTTCCTCTTCATCGCCTACCTCATGGTGCTGTTCCAGATCCTCACGGACCTGTTCCGCGACCACAAGCTCTCCGGCTGGTGGAAGGCGCTCTGGATCATCTTCCTGATCTTCCTGCC
Source organism: Isoptericola sp. NPDC055881 (assembly GCF_053615895.1). Lineage (NCBI taxonomy): Bacteria > Bacillati > Actinomycetota > Actinomycetes > Micrococcales > Promicromonosporaceae > Isoptericola > Isoptericola sp. NPDC055881. Next base: position 39,713 of record NZ_JBSHCR010000019.1, on the reverse strand, counting down.
CCTGCTCAGCGCGCTCGTCTACCTCATCGCCCGTGGCCGCGGCATGTCCGAGCGCCAGATCGCGGCGGTCAAGGAGGCGCGGAGCGCGACCGACAGCTACATCCAGTCGGTGGCCGCGCAGGCGACCCCGGCCGACCAGATCGCCTCGGCGAAGAAGCTGCTCGACGAGGGCACCATCTCCCCGGAGGAGTTCGCGTCGCTCAAGGCGAAGGCCCTCTCCTGACGTTGCACCGCAGCACCTGCGACGCCCGGTCCCGCGCTGTCGGGGCCGGGCGTCGTCGTCTGCGCCGCACCCGCCGCTACGCTCGGCTGACATGACCTCGACGGCGGCGCCCGCCGCGCCCTCGACCCCGGGCCGCGCTCCCGCCCCGCGGCTCGGCGTGATCGACATCGGCTCCAACACCGTGCACCTGCTCGTCATGGACGCGCGGTACGGCGTGCGCCCCGTGCCGCACGCGGAGCGCAAGATCGCGGTGCGGCTGATGCGCTACCTGGACGACGACGGCGCGGTCGTCGCGGAGGGCCGGCGCGCGCTGCTCGCGGCAGTCGACGACGTCATGGCCCTCGCGCGGGAGTCGGCCGTCGAGGAGCTGCTGCCCATGGCCACGTCCGCGCTGCGCGACGCGGCGAACGGGACCGAGGTGCTGGCCGCGATCTCCGAGCGGGTGGGGCGCGAGGTCCTGGTGCTGTCCGGCGAGGACGAGGCGCGGCTGACGTTCCTCGCCGCCCGCCGCTGGCACGGGTGGGCGGCCGGGCGGCTGCTCGTGCTCGACATCGGCGGCGGCTCCCTCGAGATCGCCTGCGGGGTGGACGAGGAGCCCGACCTCGCGGCGTCGGTCCCGCTCGGTGCCGGCCGCACGACGCGGGAGCTGCTGCCCCACGACCCGCCGTCCCCGCAGGAGGTCGAGGCGTTGCGCGTGCACGCCCGCACCCTGCTCGCACCGGTGGTCGACCGGCTCGCCGCCGTGCCTGCGCCGGACCACGTGGTGGCGACGTCCAAGACGTTCCGGTCGCTCGCGCGGCTCGCCGGGATGCAGGTCGAGGCCGTGGGGCCCGACGACCGCTGGCGGCTGCGTCTGGCGCAGCTCGCCGACTGGGTGCCCCGCCTGGCCCGCATCCCCGCCGAGGGGCGCACCGCCCTGCCCGGGGTCACCCCGGACCGCACGTACCAGATCGTCGGCGGCGCGGTCGTGGCGGAGGAGACGATGCGTGGGCTGGGCGTCGACGAGGTCGAGATCTGCCCGTGGGCGCTGCGCGAGGGCGCGGTGCTGCAGCGGCTGGACCGGATGTAGCGGTCGTCAGCCGGCGGGCGCCTGCACCCAGGCGACGCCGGGCGTCGACACCCGCGTGCCGTCGGGCCGCTCGACCACGACGAGGAGGACGGCGGTGCACGTCGCGCAGCGCACGACGGCGCCCATCGCGGAGAGGTGCACCGTGGTGCGGGCGACGACGTCCGTGCGCCCGCAGTGGGCGCAGCGCACGACGGCGCGGGTGGCCTCGAACGCGTAGAACTCGCCCAGCGTCCCCGCCAGGGCCGACCCGTCGAGGGGAGCGGGGCCGTGGGGCTCCGACATCAGGCACCTCCGAAACGCTCGGTGCGGACCCGGTCGGGCGGGTGCCCGAGCCCGGTGAGCAGCGCGGCGGCCGCCTCGACGAACCCGGTGGGCCCGCAGACGAAGACGTCCGTCCCGTCCTCGGGCCCGAACCCGGGGGCGGACAGGTCGTCCGCCGTGATGCGGGCCGGGGCCGTCGGCCATCCCGGCGGCACCTCGCGGGTGTAGACCCACCGCACGTCGAGGCCGGGGTCGGGCGTGTCGATCTCCTCGTGCCCGATCGCGTCCAGGGGGCGGCGCACGGAGCACACCAGCCGGAACGGCGCGCGGCGCCCGGACAGCCTCCGGGCGCGCGTCATCGCGAGGAACGGCACGACGCCGGAGCCGCCGGCGACGAGCAGCACGGGCGCGGGGTCGTCGTCGTGCCACACGAAGTACCCGCCGAGCGGGCCGCGCACCTCGAGCTGGTCCCCGGGCCGGGTGTCGCGCACCAGGTAGGGCGACACCTCGCCGTCGGGGACCTCGTCCACCACGAGGTCGGCGCGCTCGTCCACGCCCGCCGTGGCGAGGGAGTACGCGCGGGTGGCCTGGTAGCCGTCGGGCGCGGTGAGCCGGACGTCGACGTGCTGGCCGGGCAGCGCGCCCGCGAACCCCGGCACGGCGAGGGTGAGCTCGCGTGCCGTGTCGGTCAGGGGGCGGGCTCCGACGACGGTCGCGACGTGCCAGCTCATGCGTACCGCTGCTCGAGCCAGGGGTCGCCGTAGGCGTGGTACCCGTTCTGCTCCCAGAACCCGAGGTCCTCGGCGTCCATCAGCTCCAGCCCGCGCAGCCACTTGGCGCTCTTCCAGAAGTACAGGTGCGGCACCAGCAGCCGCGCCGGGCCGCCGTGCACCGGGTCGAGCGGCTCGCCCTCGAACTCGAACGCGACCCACGCCTGCCCGTCGAGCAGGTCCTGCATCGGCACGTTCGTCGTGTAGCCGCCGTAGGAGTGCGCCATGACGAACTCCGCGCTGGTCTCGACGTCCTCCAGCAGGGTGTCCAGGGACACGCCCCGCCAGGTGGTGCCGAGCTTGGACCAGTGGGTGACGCAGTGGATGTCGGTCTCGACGTCCTCCGCCGGCAGCGCCATGAGCTGCTCCCAGGTCCAGCTGTGGCCCTCGCCGAGCTCCGTGCGGACGGTGAGCTCCCAGTGCGCCTCGTCGACGTTCGGCGTCGGGCCGGCGGAGAGCACCGGGAAGTCGTCGGTGACGAACTGCCCCGGGGGGATCTCGTGCTCCGGCTCGGGGCGGCGGCCGCCGAACCCTCGTGTCACGACGCCCATCGGACCTCCATCGTCGAGCCTCTCCGCCGGGACCGGCGCGGTCGTCCCGTCACCACTCGTATGAGACCAGAGCCGCGGGCGCGGCGCACGTCTGCGGGCGTGTCACCGCATGTCGCGCCCCGGCTCGTGCAGCTCGGCATCGTGCGGCCCGTCATCGTGCGACCCACGCGGCGTGGTCCGTACCCCACGGACGGGCGGGGGCGGGATGGTCGTCGACCCCGGGCAGGGCGGGCCGGGCGGTCGTGACGCGGGGCTGGTGGCCGTGGCTCACCACCTCGTCCGGCCCGGGTGCCGCCGCCGGGGGGTGGCCGGGGTCGCGGCCGTCGGCGTCGAGCAGCCAGGCCGCCGTGCGGGCCAGCGCCGCGGTGACGTCCCGCCCGCGCCCGTCGCGTCCTCGGGCGGCGAGCGCGTCCACGACGCCCGCGGCCAGGAGGTAGCCCGTCGCGTGGTCGAGCGCCTGCGCGGGCAGCGCGCCCGGGGTGTCGCCGTCGGCGGACTCGAGGAGCCCGATGCCCGACGCCGCCTGCACGATCGAGTCGAAGCCGCGTCGGCCCGCCCACGGGCCGGCGTCGCCCCAGGCGGAGACGCGGGCCACCACGGCGCCGGCCGGCGGGCGCAGCCCGAACGCGTCGAGCGCGCCCGGACGGTAGCCGGTGACGAGCACGTCCGCGCCGTCGAGCAGCGCCTGGGCGCGCTCGTGGTCGCCCGGGTCGCGCAGGTCGAGCAGCGCGGTCCTCTTCCCCTGCCCGACGTCGAGGTGCTGGTGGCGGATCTCCGCGGGCACCGGGGGGTCGACGCGCAGCACCTCCGCGCCGAGGGTGGCCAGCGTCCGGGTGGCGACGGGCCCGGCGATGACGCGGGTCAGGTCGAGCACCCGCACGCCGGCGAGCGGCGTCGGCCCGCCGGGCAGCGCGGCGGGGCGCGCGTCGTCGACCCGGGCCGTGACCCGCACGAGCGGCCCCTGGCGTGCGGCGGCCCCGGGCGCGGACGCGCGCCACCCGGCCTCGTCCCGGACACGGACGACGATCGCCCCCGCCGCGGCCGCCTCGTCCTCCAGCGCGGCGGCCGAGGCGCCCGCGAGGTGGGCGGTCAGGCCGTCGCGGTCGGTGCCGTCGGGCAGGCCCAGCAGCCGCAGGAGGCGCACGCGGTGGTGCGGGTAGTTGGCGTGCGTGCGCACCCAGCCGTCGGCCGTGCGGAAGAACCCCGACAGCGGCGCGAACCCTGGCACCGGCCGTCCGTCCAGCCGCAGCAGCCGGTCCGAGCCGAACGACGCGGCCACCCGCGCCGGCGACGGACCCCGGTCCACGAGCGCGCCCGTCGCCCCCGCCCGACCGGCCGCGGAGCACAGCGCCGCGACGGACCCGAGCGCGAGGTCGAGCGCCGGCAGCGTCGCGGCGAGCCACCCGTCCCGCGCGCCTTCGAGCGCGGGCGGGTCACAGAGCGCGCCGTGCTCGCCGTGCTCGCCGTGCTCGCCGTCGCCGAGGCCGGGCGCGACGCCCGACCGGTACTCCACCACGAGGCGCCGCCAGCCGTCCATGCCGCCACGGTACTCACGTGCCCCTCCTGCCGGGGTAGTCCGGACCGTGCCGAGGTAGTTCAGACCGTGCCGAGGTAGTCCACCTCCCGCCGAGGTAGTTCAGACCCTGCCGAGGTAGTGGGCGCCCAGCCGAGGTAGTTCAGACCGTGCCGAGGTAGTTCAGATCGCGCACTACCTCGGCGAGATCCGCACTACCTCGGCGGGAGGTGGACTACCTCGGCGGGTGGTGGACTACCTCGGCGGGAGGTGGACTACCTCGGCGGGAGGTGGACTACCTCGGCGGGTGGTGGACTACCTCGGCGGGAGGTGACTACCTCGGCGGGTGGTGGACTACCTCGGCAGGATTGGGGGCTCCCTCCTGGGCGAGCGGGCTACTCAGCGGGCGGAGCGGGCACGCGCGAGCCGGATAGGATCGCGGGCATGGCCAAGAGCACCGCGACAGCCCCCGTCCTGCGTCCGTTCGAGGGTCTGCCGGGGGAGGCGGACTGGGTCGCCCTGCGCGAGGTGGTCCCGTCCGCGACGGCCACCGCGCGGACCACCGCGGACCACGGGGCGCGCGACGTCGTCGTCACGACCGTCCTGCCGGGCGGCTGGTGCGCGCTGCACCGCGAGGACGGCACCGTCCTGCTCGCGCTGCACGGCATGGGCAGCGCCGACGACCTCAGCCGCGACCTGGCGTCGGCGCTGCTCGTCGCCGCGGCGGCGGAGCCCGGCACCGGCGTGCTGCCGGAGGAGCTGCCGGCCGCGCAGGACGGCGACCCGCGCCTGCAGGACGTGCTCGACCTCGACGTCCCGTTCGAGGTGACCGTGCACGAGGGCTACGACTACTGGCTCGACTCCGGCACCGAGATGACGGACGAGATCCGCGAGTCGCTCGACGAGGCCGCCGAGGCGTCCATCCCCACGGTGAAGCTGGCGTCGGTGCCCTCGGCGTACTGGTGCCGGATGTCGCGCGAGTTCCTGCGCTGGGCGCGCACGGAGGACGAGGACCGTGTCGTGGACGCGATCGCCCGCCTGCACGCCCGCCGCGAGTCGGGCCTCGCGGGGGGCAAGTTCCTCGGCATGTTCCGCGCCTGCGGGCTCGTGGTGCCCGTCTGGGAGCTGCCCCGCGGCACGGAGGCGGCGGAGCTCGAGGAGCCCGTGGCCGAGCTCGCCACGCGGCTCGACGAGGCGCTGGCGGTCACCGACCCCCTGGACGCGAACGAGCGACGGGCACGGGCCGGTATCGTCTCCCGACAGGTGACGCTGCGCTGACGCGGCGCTCGCGCGCGGCGGGTGCCGCGCGGTGGCACCGCAGCCCGGCGGCGGCTCCGCACGATCTTCACGGCACGTCCCGGACGACACCCTTTCTTGACCAGAGATCGGGCCTTCCGGGGGAGTACAGTTCTTCGGGAAAAGTTTGCTCTTCTGATCCCCGGTGATTCTCCCAAGGAGTCATCGCACAGCAGCGCCGGCGGGCGTCGTCCGTCCGGCCGACACGGGCAGAGACCCACAGGCAGACCCAACAGGCAGGGAGTCGTGAACACGGACCGCGGAGCGACCCGTACGGGCGCTGAGGTGTCCACCAGCCAGGCCGACGCCGACGACCGGAACGTCGCCGGCACCGACGGCAGCGCCAGCGCGTCGGTCGCCACCCGCGTGGGTGCGCTGCCCGTCGCGAAGACGCCACGGCCGCCGACGGCGCAGGGGCGGCGCAACCCCCAGCGGGTCGCCGTGATCATCCCTGCCAAGGACGAGTCGGCGCGCATCGCCTCGACGGTCCGGTCCGCCCGCGCGATCCCGCACGTCGACCTCGTGCTCGTCGTCGACGACGGGTCGACGGACGACACGCAGCACGTGGCGCGCGACGCCGGCGCCGTGGTCGTGCGGCACTCGCACAACCGGGGCAAGGCCGCCGCGATGGAGACGGGGGCGGCGGTCGTCGCCATGCGCGACGCCGACGGGCGCGCCCCGCGGCTCCTGCTGTTCGTCGACGGCGACCTGGGCGACACGGCCGTCAACACCGCGCCCCTCGTCACCCCCGTGCGCGAGGGTGTCGCCGACCTCGCGATCGCCCTGCTGCCGAAGCAGACCGGCGCCGGGGGCCGGGGGATCGTCGTGGGCACGGCCCGTCGCGCCATCCAGCACCTCACCGGGTGGAGCCCCAGCCAGCCGCTGTCCGGCATGCGCTGCCTCACCCGCGAGGCGTTCGAGTCCGCCACGCCGCTGGCGCACGGCTGGGGCGTCGAGACTGGCATGACGATCGACCTGCTCCGCCAGGGGTACGTGGCCGTCGAGGTGCCGTGCGACCTGCGGCACCGGGCGTCGTCCAACGACCTCAAGGGGCAGCTCCACCGCGCCGGTCAGTACCGGGACGTCGTGCTCGCCGTGAACGCGCGGCGCGTGCGCGGGGCGGTCGACGCCGTCCGCGGCATCGGGCGCTCGCGGGACCACGCGCCGTCCTGAGCACCGCCCTGATCTGCGCCGACGCCGACGTCGACAACCCCAGGGGGCGTGACTAGGCTCGCAGCCCGGCGGGACCTTCCTGTCCCACCCTTCCCGACGGAGGCCCGATGCCCACCGCTGACCCCGGAACACCTGGCGCGCTGCGGGCGCCCGACGTCCGCGCCGTGCTCGACGCGCTGGCGTCCGGTGAGCCCGTCGCCGAGGCCGCCGTCGTCGAGGCGACCGAGCTGCCCCCCGCGACCGTCGCGCGAGCGATCGAGGCGCTGGTCAGGACGGGGGCGGTCGTCGCCCCGGACGGCGCGGCAGGCCGCGTCCAGGTCGACCCGGACGCCGCGTTCGGGCTGGGCGTCGACGTCGCGCGCGACCGGGTGCGGGTCGCCTTGGTGGACGCGACGGGCGCCGTGCGGGCGCGCGCCGAGCGCCGCGACGTGCAGCGCACGCCCGTCGCCCGCGCTCGCGCCGCGGCAGGGCTCGCGAACTCGTGCCGCGAGGACGTGGCGGCACGGCTCGCCCCGGGCCGCCGGGTCGAGGTCGGCCGCGCGGTCGTGGCGTTCCCCGCCGTCGTCGGGGTCGACCACACCACCGTGCTGCACGTCCCCGGGTTCGAGAAGGGCGGCACGACGCTCCACGACGCCCTCGCCGACGCCCTCGGCTGCCCCGTCTCCCTCGACAACGACGTGAACCTGGCCGCCGTGGCGGAGCAGCAGCTCGGCGCCGGCCAGGGCCGGTCGTCGTTCGTCACGCTCTCCTTCGGCGCAGGCTTCGGTGCGGGCGTCGTCCTGGACGGTCACCTGCACCGAGGGGCGGCGGGCATCGCGGGCGAGGTCGCGTTCCTGCCGCAGCCGGGCCACGCGCTGGGCGAGCAGGTGCTGGGCGACGTCGCGGTCGCTGCGCTCGCCAAGGACCACGACCTGCCCGAGGACGTCACGGTGCGGGAGCTGATCGACCGCGCCGAGGCCGGTGACGGCGTGGCCGACGAGGTCGTCGCGGAGATCGCCCGACGCATCTCGGTGGTCGTCGCGACGCTCGCCATCGTGCTCGACCCCGAGCTCTTCATCCTCGCGGACGAGGCCGCCCGCCCGCCCGTCGCGCGGCGGGTCACCGCCTTCCTGCGCGACCGGGTCGCCGTCCTGCCCGTGCGCATCGAGCCGTCGCCCCTCGGCGGGGACGGCGCGGTGCTGGGCGCGGGCCGCGCGGCCGGCGAGGCGCTGCGCGACGCGGCGGCCGCGGACGCGGCGGCCGCGCTCGACGGCGTCGGCGGGGCGGCCCGGTGAGCGCGCCGGACGCGCCCTCGGACCTCACCGCGCGGCTCGGCCTGGCGCCGGGTGCCCGGGCGATCATCCTCAACGCGGACGACCTGGGCATGTGCCGGGCGGCCAACCGCGCGATCATGCCGCTGCTGGCCGCTGGTCACCTCGACTCCGCCACGGTGATGGTGCCGTGCCCGTGGGCGCCGGACGCGCTCGCGACGGCCGCCGCCGACCCGAGCCTCGACGTCGGCGTGCACCTCGTGCTCACCAGCGAGTGGACGCGGTACCGGTGGCGCCCGCTCACGGGGGTGGGCACGTCGCTGGTGGACGCCGCCGGCTACTTCCCCGCGGACGTGGACGCCGTCGAGCGGGGGGCCTCGGACGACGACGTCGCCGCGGAGCTCGCGGCCCAGCTCGACGCGGCGCTCGCCGCAGGGCTCGACGTCAGCCACCTCGACAACCACATGGGCTCGGTCTACGGGCTCGCCACGGGGCGCTCGTTCCTGCCGCAGGTGCTCACGCTGGCGGCGGCCCGCGGGCTGCCCTTCCGGCTGCCGCGCTCGCTCGACGGGCTGCGTGCCATGGGCGCGGACCCGGACGCCCCCGGCTCGCAGGCGCTCCTCGACGCGGCCACGGCGGCGGCCGACGCGGCCGGAGTCGTCATCCTCGACCGGCTGTGGACCCACCCCTTCGAGCTGGCGGGGGAGGGCACGCCCGACGCGGAGGACTACGAGACGGTCAAGGCCGCCTTCCTCGACCTGCTGCGGGACGTCCGCCCGGGGGTCACGGAGATCTTCCTGCACCCGATGCTGGCCGGCGACGAGCTGTCCGACGCGGTCGACTACGCGGCCGCCAAGCGGGGCTTCGAGGAGCGGCTGCTGCGCGACCCGGACGTCGCGGCCACCATCGCCGCCGAAGGGCTCGTGCGGGTGGGCTGGCGCGACCTGCGCGCGGTGCAGCGGGGCGAGCGGTGAGCCACCCGCCCTTCCGGCAGGGCGGGGTGCTCGCGCGGCTGCGCGACCGCCGGCTCGTCGGGGCGCCGGACCGCGCGCAGACCGTCGCCTACGGTGCGTCGGCGTTCCCGGCGAACCTCATGCTCCAGACGTTCTCCGCGTTCGTCGTGTTCTTCTACGTCGACCACCTCGGCGTGCCCGCGGGCTGGGTCGCGGCGGCGATGGTGGCGCACGGCATCCTCAACGCGCTGCTCAACCCCCTGGTGGGTGCCGCCTCCGACCGTCACCGCACGCCGTGGGGCCGGCGCGTCCCGTGGATCGTGCTCGGCATCGTGCCGCTCGTCGTGGCGTTCGCGCTCGTGTGGATGCCGCCGGCGACCACGCCGGCGGTCCTGGTCGTGTGGTTCCTCGTCGTCGTGGCCGTGTTCGACGTCGCGTACGTCGCGGTGGTGCTCAACGTGTCCGCGCTGTTCCCCGAGATCTTCCGCACGACGGCGGAGCGGGCGCGCGGCAACAGCCCGCGGCAGCTGTTCGCGCTGGTGGGCATGATCCTCGGCACCGCCGGCGCGCCCCTGCTGTACGACTCGATCGGCTGGGCCTGGATGGGCGTCGCGCTCGCCGTGGTGTGCGCCGGGTTCTTCGCGTGGTCGCTGGCCGGGATGGTCGAGCGCGACGCCGACGACGCGGCCCGCGCCCGCGAGTCCACGGTCGGCCTGCGCGACCAGCTCCGGTACACGTTCGCCAACCGCGCCTTCGTCACCTACGTGGTCGGCTCGTTGCTGCTGCAGAGCACGACGGCGGTGCTCCTCGCGGGCGTCCCGTTCTACGTGAAGTACACCGTGGGGGGTGCCGACGCGGACTCCACGCTGATGCTGGCGCCGATCTTCGTGGCCGCGATCCCCGCGATCTGGGGCTGGTCGTGGGTGGTGCGGCGGCTCGGTCCGCGCACGACGATGCTCGCGGTGGTCGCCGTCTACGGTCTCGCGACGTGCCTGTACCTGCTGCCGACGACCGTGCTCGGCGCGGGTGCGGCGGGGCTCGCCGTCGGCCTGGGGGTGGCCGGCCTCATGCAGGTGCTGGAGGTGACGCTCGGGCAGGTGATCGACGACGACGAGCGGCGCACCGGCCTGCGTCGCGAGGGCATGTACTTCGGCGCCAACGGCTTCGTGGTGCGCGGGGCGGTGGTCGTGCAGGCGGTGGTCGTGGCGGGGGTGCTCGCCGCGAGCGGGTACGTCGAGGGCGCGACGGCGCAGGCGCCCGAGGTCGCCACCGGTGTCCGCCTCCTGCTCGGCGGGGTGCCGGTGGTCCTCGCGGCCCTGGCGTTCGTCTGCTTCTGGCTGTACCCGCTGCGGTCCGCGGCGAGCGCTCCGGTCCCGGCCGCCGCGCCCTGACCCTGGGACAGGGTCAGGGCGCAGGGTCAGGCCTGGAGCCAGACCGTCGTGCCGCCGGGCACCTCACCGTCGGTGAGCGGGCCGCTGGCGAGCAGCACCTCGCCGGCGGGCAGCGGGGCGGGCGCCGTGCCGAAGTTGGTCACGCTGGTCCACCCGTTCGGGCGGCGGAAGGCGAGGACGTCCGGCGCCCCGGTCTCCAGCCACTCGAGCTCCTCGGCCGTCTGCAGGCGGCGGCGCAGGCCTAGCGCGGTGCGGTACAGGGTCAGCGTGGAGTCCTCGGCGCCGTCCTGCACGGCGGCGGCGTGGTCGGCGAACCAGGCCGGCTGCGGCAGGTGCGCGGGGCCGTCGCCGAAGCCGAGCGACGGCCCGTCCGTCGTCCAGGGCAGCGGGACGCGGCAGCCGTCCCGGCCGACCTCGACCCCGCGGCTGCGGAAGAACGTCGGGTCCTGCCGCTCGTCCTCGGGGATGTCCGCCACCTCGTGCAGGCCGAGCTCCTCGCCCTGGTAGAGGTAGGACGAGCCGGGGAGCGCGAGCTCGAGGAGCGTCGCCGCGCGGGCCCGCGCCAGCCCGGTCTCGCGGTCGAGGTCGGCCTCCGGACCGCCGGCCAGCAGCCAGTCGGCGCCGCCCTTGCGGGGGCTGGCGCCCCGGGGAGCCAGGCCGTAGCGGGTGGCGTGCCGCACGACGTCGTGGTTGGAGAACACCCACGTGGTCGACGAGCCCGACAGGGCCGCGAGCTCCAGGTTCGCGGTGATGATGGCCCGGAACTGCGCGGCGTCGAAGTCGGCCTCGAGCAGGTCGAAGTTGAACGCCTGCCCCAGGCCCGCCTGGCTGGCGTAGCGAGCGCGGCGCTCGGCCGAGCCCACCCACGCCTCCGCGACCGCCGTCCGGGGCGGGTCGTACGCGTCGAAGACCTCGCGCCACCCGGCGTACACGTCGTGCACGTCGTCGCGGTCGAACAGGGGGTGGTTGCCGTCCTGCGGCAGCGCCTCCAGCTCGGCCTGGGAGGGCAGCGGCTCGCCCGGCGCGGGCAGGTCCTTGGTGAGCATGTGCGCGACGTCGATGCGGAAGCCGTCCACCCCGCGGTCGGACCAGAAGCGCAGCGTGCGCAGGAAGTCCTCCCGCACCTCGGGGTTGTCCCAGTTGAGGTCGGGCTGCTCGACGGCGAAGTGGTGGAAGTACCACTGGCCGTCGCCCACCGGCTCCCAGGCGGGTCCGCCGAAGACGGAGGTCCAGTCCGCGGGGGGCAGCTCGCCGTCGGCCCCGAGGCCGTCCCGGAAGATGTACCGGTCGCGGGCGGGCGAGCCCTTCGGCGCGGCGAGCGCCTCGGCGAACCACGCGTGCAGGTTGGACGTGTGGTTGGGGACGATGTCGACGACGACGCGGATGCCCGCTCCGTGCAGCGCGGCGACCATCTCGTCGAAGTCGTCGAGCGTGCCGATCTTCGGGTCGACGTCCCGGTAGTCGGCGACGTCGTACCCGCCGTCGGCCAGGGCGGACGGGTAGAACGGGCTGAGCCAGACGGCGTCGATGCCGAGGGCCGCCAGGTAGTCCACGCGGGACGTGACGCCCCGCAGGTTGCCGATGCCGTCGCCGTCGGAGTCCGCGAAGCTGCGCGGGTAGATCTGGTAGACGGCGGCCTGGCGCCACCAGGTGGCGTCGGTGGTGCCGGTCGAGGCGGTGGCGGGGACGTCCAACAGGTCGCTCATGGGTGCTTGCCCTTCTTCCGGTGCTGCGGTCGAGGTGGTGGCGGGGGTGGGTCCCGTCGCACGTCCGGGCACTAAATGCGGTGCCGAAATTAAGTCCGAGAAGCACCATGTCACCCGCGCGCACGAGCGGTCAACCCCCCTCGGGCGGCAAGATCTCGCACTAGGATCAACGCCTTGGCCGGTCGGCGCCGAGGCGCGGCCGACGACGCGAGACGGAGCGCGATGACGAACGGGCCGGAGGCCGCGACGCCTTCGACGCACCTGGTGCGGCGGATCAACGCCGAGCGCGTGCTGCAGGAGGTCTGGGCCGGGGTGCCGGTCACGGCCAGCGACCTCATGGCCGCCACCGGCCTGGCCCGCTCCACCGTCCTGGCGCTGTGCCGGGAGCTCACGGACCGGGGCTGGCTCGTGGAGCTCGACGACGCCCGCGCCGCCGGGGCGTACACGAAGGGCCGCCCCGCCCTGCGCTACGCCTTCCGTCCGGACGCCGCCCTCGTGGTGGGCGTGGACGCGGGGCAGCACCGGGTCTCCGCCGCCGTGACCGACCTGCACGGCCGCGTCCTCGCCGAGGAGTCCGTCCAGGCCGACCCGGCCGGCGACGCGGAAGCGCGCCGGGCGACGGTGCGAGGCGCCGTGGACACCGCGGTGGCACGCTCCGGCCGGAGCCACCGCGCGGTCGCCGCGGCGGTGCTCGGGGTGCCCGCTCCGGTGGGGACGGGCGGCGTCCCGGCCGGTGCGCGCAACCCGTTCTGGGCGCGGATGAACCCCGGCCTCGACGACCTGTTCGCGGCCCGCGGCTGGGACGTCGTCGTGGAGAACGACGCGAACCTGGCCGCCGTGGCGGAGGCCGAGCACGGCGACGGCGCCGCCGCCTACGCCGCCCTCCTCGTCGGGGAGCGGATCGGGGCGGGGATCGTGCTGGACGGCGCCCTGCGGCGGGGGCCGCGCGGGGCGATCGGGGAGATGCGGATCCTCGACCTGGTCGAGGGCGTCGGTTCCAGCGACGGCCTGGGAGCGCTGGCGCGGGACGAGGCGCGCCGGCTGCTCGACGCCGGTCGCACGCCATCGAGCGCGCTGGCCGCCGTCCCGCGCGAGCGCCTCGACGCCGAGCAGGTGCTGCGGGCCGCGGCAGCGGGCGACGCCCTGGCCCGCGAGGTCGTCGACGGGCTCGCCGACCGTCTGGCGCGGGTGTGCGCCGTCCTGTCCGGACTGCTGGACCTCGACCGGGTGATCGTCACCGGAGCGATGGCGCCCGCGCTCGGGCCCGTGGTCGAGCGGGCCCGCGTACTGCTCCCGGACCACCTGCACGACCCGGCGGTCGAGCTGGTCGTCTCCGACCTCGGGCTGGACGTGGTCCGCACGGGCGCGGTGCGTCTCGCCGTGGAGCACGTCCGGGCGCGGGCCCTCGACCGCGACCTGCCCACGGACGCCTGACACCGCCGGTCCTGCCGCCGGCCCCGCCGCCGAGCCCCGGGCTCAGTGGCGTGCGCTGACCTCCGGCACAGCGTCGTCGCCGGCGTCGTCCCGCCCGTCGGCGCGCACCTCGTGCGCGTGCAGCACCGCCGCCGTGAGGAGCGGGACGGCGGGCACCAGCGCGACGACGGCGATGCGGACACCGAAGTCGTTCACGGCAGAGCCGGCGACGCACACGATCCACAGCGCCAGCACGGTCGGGCGCAGCAACGGCCACGCCTCCTCGGTCCGCGCGAACCAGCGCGGCGTGAACCGCGCCGGGGCGAACAGCAGCAGCGCGGCCGCCACGAGCACCAGCACGGTCAGCCACACGGGCACGCCGCCGAGCAGGGAGCGCGCCGCGTAGCCCGCCTTGCGGGCCAGCGTCTCCCACGCCTCGCCCTCGACCACCTGGGCGACGAACCGGCCCAGGTGCGACCGCTCGTCCTCGGGCCGCAACCAGTCCAGGACGCCGACGGCGGCGACGGCCGCGACCCCGACGGCCGCGACGAGGACGAACCGGCGCACGGTGAGCCGCGCGCCGGACGCAGAGAGCCCGAGCACCGCGAACGCGGGCACGAGGACCAGGCCGCCGCCGAGGTCGGCGCCCAGCGTCGGCCAGACGTCGACCACCATCGTCACGACGGCGATCGCGGCCACGACCAGGGCTGCGGTGCGCCGGCGGCCGCGCCGCACGAGCGGCTGCGCGACGGCCGCGGCGACGACCAGGGCGACGACGGCGTACACGGAGAACGTCGGGTTGCCGAAGCCGTAGAACCGCGCCCCGAACGTCGGCGCTGCACCGAGGGGGCTGGCCCGGTTCAGCGGGGTCCCGACGACCGCGTCGAGCGTCAGCACGACGAACGTCAGGCCGGCGACGATCCCCGGCCCGAGCCACACGGGGCGCCGCGGCGCGAGCGCCCCGAGCGCCGCCACCACCGCGGTGGCGACCAGCGCCGAGACGACGAACGCGAGCAGGGGCTGGTCGAAGCGCCACCACCCGCTCAGCGACACGAGGAACGCGCCCGCGGAGAGCGAGGCCAGCACCAGTGCGGCGCCCCGGGCCCACGCCCACAGCGACCGGCGCCGGGCACGGGAGCGCGCGTCGAGGGGCCGGCGCCGCGAGGCGACCACCAGGCAGGCGAGAGCCAGCGCGAGCCCCGCGTACAGCGGGACGTCGACGAACCACGTGTACACGGTGCGGCGCACGTGGTCGAGCGTCGTCAGGTCGGTGAGCGCGTCGGCGGACGAGGCGGCGTCCTGCGGCCTCGGCGACCCCCAGGCGAGGGGGGTGTCCTGCACGGGCGCGGCGGGCGTCACCCCGGCGGCGCCCAGCACCGTCGCGGGCACGTCGAGCACGCGCGCGACGCCGTCGGTGCGCGTCGCGGCGCTCGTGAGGTAGCGGGGCTGGTCGGGGCCCGCCGAGGTGGGACGGACGAGGGCGACGCCCAGCACGGGTCGGGTACCGGGCGTGCCGGCCACGTCGACCACCAGCACGGTCGCGGTGGCGGGCGCGGCGGCGAGCACGCGGCGCACGGTGTCGTCCACGCCGGCCAGACGCCCGACGTGCGCCTGCTCGCGGGCGTCGCGCGCCTCGGCTCCCGTCAGGGCCGGGTCGGCGGGAGGCGCGGTCGCGTCGCCGGCGTCCACCACGGTGACCTGGCAGTCGAAGCCGTCCGACCCGGGCGCGAGCGCGGCGTCGAGGCCGCGGTACCGCGCGACGCGGCCGTCGGGGTCGGCCAGCGCGAGCGCGGCGCCCGGCCCGACGGCGGTGGCGCAGCCGGCGGGCGCGAGCTGCGACCCGAGCGAGCCGAGGCGCGCCTGGTAGGTGGAGCCCCGCTGGAGGTCGACGAGCTCGTCCCACCCCGCGACCGTCGCGCCGCCCCCCGTGGTCTCGGGACGGGTGGGCACGCACTGCCACGAGCCGTCGGCCGCGCGCCCGGTGGCGGCCTCGGCGAGCGTGCCGGCGGACAGGGCGAGCCAGCCGCCGTCGACGCACCGGGCCCCGGCTCCCGTCGGCTGGGAGACGCCGCCCGCGGACGCGCCGTCCGCGAGCATCCCCTGCAGGGCCGGGGCGCGCCCGGCGGCCAGGTCGTCCCAGCGCACCCCGGTGGTGCCGACGACGACGAGCGGTCCGTCGGCCGCCACGGAGTCGGCCCGCGTGGGCGTCACCTGCGACCCGGCCTCCGCGACGTCGGACGCCGCCCGCATGCCGGAGGCGGAGATGACCGTGGACGCCAGCAGGAGCACCACGAGCAGGGTGCCGCTGGCCGTGACGAGCACGGTGGGCATGCGGCGGATGCCGGGCTCGCGCACGGCGGACGGGGCGGGCGCGGTGTCTTCCAGGTGCCCCGCGTCCTCCAGGTGCCCTGCGAGCAGCACAGGCACCGACAGCGTGAGCACGAGGAACGCGACCGCCACGCCCGAGTCGTTGAGCAGCGTGCCGACGGTGGCCGTCACGACGAGCGCGACCACGAGCCGGCGCAGCAGCGGTTCGCGGCGGTAGGCGGCGGCGACGCCGGGCAGGCGCGCGCGGCCCGGGTCGAGCAACGCCCAGGCGGCGGCCGCGCACACGAGCAGCGCCAGAGCGCCCGCGGGGTTCGCGACGGTCGCCCAGGCGCCGGCGGCCTTGCCGGCCACGACGCCGACCGCCCGACCGTCGACCACCGATTGGACGAAACCGCCCAGGTGGCTGCTGGAGCCGCCGACCAGCCAGTCCACGACCGCCACGACCGCCACCACCACGACGGTGGCCGCCCCCACGAGCAGCCCGCGCCGCCACGTGAGGCGCACGCCCGCGATCCCCAGCGCCAGCACGGCGAACCCGGGCACGAGCGCGAGGATGCCGCCCAGGTCGGCGCCGAACGGCGGCAGGCCGTCGACCACCACGGTCACGACCCCCACGGCCCCGGCGAGCGCCCCGGCACGCGCGGGGCGGAGGCCGCGCGCCCGCAGGATCGCCGCCAGCCCCGCCGCAAGGACCAGCCCCGCCACCGCGTACACCGCGAACACGGTGTTGGAGAAGCCGTAGAACCGGGCGCCGAGGGAGGGCGCCGGGCCGAGCAGCGAACCCTGCTGGAGCGTGGTGCCCGTCAGCCCGTCCACGGTGAGGACGAGCCAGGTCACGGCCGCCAGGCACGTGGTGAGCCGCCACGGGGACGGCGGCAGGAGGCGGCGGGCCGCCCAGGCCACGAGCGCCACCGCGAGAGCCGCGCCCGTCAGCGCCAGCAGGAGCGTCATCACGGGCGACGGCCACGCCCACCAGCGGGCCAGCGTCGCGAGGGTCGCGGCGGCGGGCAGGCCCGCGGCGACGACGAGCAGGGCCAGGGTCGAGCGCCACCAGGGGGGCGCGAGGCGCTGGTGGTCCGGCTGACCCGGGCGGCCCCGCCGGCGTGCCAGGAGCACGACGCCCACGGCGAGGATGTCGGCAAGGACGACGAGGCCGAGCAGCAGCGGGGACAGCCGCGGCACGGTGTCGGTGAGCACGCTGAGGTACTGCCGGTTCTCCACCGTGCGCGCCACAGGGATGCGACGCTCGTCGCCGCGCTCCAGCGGGGAGCCGGTGAACGGGTCGAGGGCCGCGGCGAGGGGGTCGGTGTCCGCCTCCTGCGCGGCGTCGTCGTCGGGCTCGGCAGGTCCGGTGCCCGAGAGCTCCCCGCCGCTGAGCGTGTCCGCGACCGTCGCGGACAGGTCGGCGAGCACCACGACGCCCACCCAGCGCGACGAGGTGGAGGTGAGCCAGGTCGCCTCGCCGCCGGGGGCGGTCCAGTCGACCACGGCCTGCAGGTCGGACGGACCGAGCGGGGTGTCGGACACCCCCGCGACGACGAGCCGCCCGCCGGCGGGGAGCAGCCCCGCGAGCCGGCCGACCTGGGCGTCCAGCGCCGCGACGGCGGAGGCCCGCTCGCCCGCGGCGTCGGGCAGCACGCCCAGGTCCACCACCGTGGCGGGGCACTCGGCGACCTGGGCGGCCGTGAGCTGACGCGCGTCCGACAGGTAGCGACGCACGTCGCCGTCGCCGTCGGCGAGGGCCACGGCGGCGCCCGCGCCGACGGCAGTCGCACACGTCCCGGACGCGTCGACCAGGTGCTCGAGGGCGCCCGGCTCCGCGGTCGCGGGCACGAGCGGGTCGACGGCGGCGAGGCCGGACCAGCCGGGCACGGTCGCGCGCTGCGCGGTGCCGGAGGTCAGCGCCGGTGCGGGCACGGGCGGGCAGCCGAGCGCGGTGGCGTCCTCCTCGTCGGCCTCGCCCGTCGCCGCGTCGTCCCCCGCGGCCTCGTCCGGGTCGCCCGTGGTCGTGGCGTCGTCGTTCTGCGCGGTGACCTTGCTGCCGCCCGAGATCGACAGCCATGCGTCGAGGGGGCACGTCGGTGTCAGCGTGCGGACCGCGATCGACGCGACGGACCCGCCGCCGATGAGGCGCCACAGGTTCGGGGTCCGCCCGGCATCGACGTCGGACCACTGCAGTCCGGAGACACCCGCGAGGATCAGCGGGGTGTCCGGGGCCTCGGGCGTGTCGTCGCCCCTGGCCGCCGCGGCACGCCCTGCGCCGGCGAACGTGGTGAGCAGCAGGAGCAGCAGGGCTGCGACCGCCAGGGCGACGCGGGAGGCGCGCGAGGCGCGGACGCCCGACGACGGGCTGGCAGTGCTGATCACGCAGGCCACCCTAAGCGGGGCGGTCGGGCGCGCTGCCGCTGGTCGGCGGCAGGGTGGGGACGTTCACACGATCATCCCGTCCGGACCACGAGCGCACCGGGCTCCACCCAGGTCTCCAGCTCGACGGCGCTGCCGAGCGGGTCACCGTCCACCTGGGCCTGCTCGCCCTCGTCCACCCGGATGACGGCCCGACGGGCCCGGGTGTGGTCGATCCGCCCGATCTTGCCGGGCAGGTCGTTCCGCACGCCGAGGCCCTGCGCCACGACCTCGCCGAACAGCTGGGCCCACCCGGCGAGGCCGCCGCGGGTGTCGATCGCGGCGACGTCGAGCTCCCCGTCGTCGATGACCGCGTCGGGGAGCAGGGTGATCCCGCCGGGCAGCCGCCCGCAGTTGCCGACCATGATGCTGCGCAGCCGCGCCTCCACCGGCTCGTCGTCGTCGAGCCGGATCGTCGCCCGCATGCGCCGGCCGTGCAGGTGCCGCGCCCCGGCGAGGAAGTACGCCACCCAGCCGACCTTGGCCTTGAGCTGGTCGTCGGCGTCGGCCACCATCGCGGCGTCGAAGCCGAGGCCGGCGATGACGAGGAAGACGTGCGCCTGGTCGGGGTCGTCGGGCAGGTCCGTGTCCGGTGCGTACTCGGTGACCCGGGCGCGTCCGACGTCGATGGCGCGGTCCTTGCCGCCCAGCACGACGGCGACCGCGTCCGGGACGGACGTCAGCGGCAGGTCGAGGTTGCGCGCCAGCAGGTTGCCCGTGCCGACGGGGATGAGACCCATCGCGCGGCCCGTCCCGGCGAGCGCCTCCGCGACCGCCCGCACCGTGCCGTCCCCGCCGGCGGCGACGACGACCTCGGCCCCGTCGGCCAGCGCCCGGCGCGCCTGTCCCGTGCCGGGGTCGTCCACGGTGGTCTCGTAGAACAGCGGGCGGGGGAGCGCGGCGTCGCCGCACACCCGCTCCACCACCTCGCGCACGTCGGCGGCGCCCTCCTTCGAGGGGTTGATGACGACGGCCAGCCGCATGCCGCGCGACCCGCCGTCCTGCGCCCGCTGCGCGTCCCGTGCGGCGACGACGTGCGCCCGCGTCCGGGGCCGCCGCCAGACCACCACGAGGGCGGCGAGCGCCGACAGCCCGGCGACCAGCACGACGACGAGCGCGACGACCCCCGCGTACTGATCTGGCATGACCGCAACCTACGACGTTTCGCGCCACGAGACCCGGCGAGGTGCCCCGACGTGGCGCACCCCACCCCGCGAGGTAGTACCCAGCCCGGTGAGGTAGTACGCAAGCCGGTGAGGTAGTGCGCAACCCCGCGAGGTAGTCCGCAACCCGGTGAGGTAGTACCCAACCCCGCGAGGTAGTACTCAAGCCCGCGAGGTAGCACGCACCCCCCCCGGAATTCCCGGGGTGCCCGCGCGCCCGACCGTTAGGCTTGCGCGCGTGATCGACCTCCGACTGCTGCGCGACAACCCCGACGCCGTCCGTGCGAGCCAGCTGGCCCGCGGCGACGACCCCGCCCTCGTGGACGCGGCGCTCGACGCCGACGCGCGCCGCCGTTCCTCCCTGACGGAGTTCGAGTCGCTGCGCGCGGAGCAGAAGGCGCTCGGCAAGCAGGTCGCGCGGGCCCAGGGCGAGGAGAAGGCCGAGCTGCTCACCCGCACCAAGCACCTCGCGGAGCAGGTGAAGGGCCGGCAGGCGGAGGCGTCGGACGCCGAGGCGCAGGTCGACGAGCTGCTCTACCGCATTGCGAACGTCGTCGAGGGCGCGCCTCCCGGGGGCGAGGACGACTACGTCGTCGTGAAGCAGGTGGGCACGCCGCGCGACTTCGAGGCCGAGGGCTTCGCCCCGCGCGACCACCTGGAGCTCGGCGAGGGCCTGGCCGCCATCGATACCGCGCGGGGCGCGAAGGTGTCGGGATCGCGGTTCTACTTCCTCACCGGCATCGGGGCCCGCCTCGAGCTGGCGCTGCTCAACGCGGCGGTCGACCAGGCGGTGGGCGCCGGCTTCACGCCGATGATCACCCCCACGCTGGTCAAGCCGGACACGATGCGCGGCACCGGGTTCCTCGGCAGCCACGCGGACGAGGTCTACCACCTGGAGAAGGACGACCTGTACCTCGTGGGCACCAGCGAGGTGGCGCTCGCGGGCTACCACGCGGACGAGATCCTCGACCTGTCGGCCGGCCCGAAGCGATACGCGGGCTGGAGCGCGTGCTACCGCCGGGAGGCCGGTGCCGCCGGGCGCGACACGCGCGGCATCATCCGCGTGCACCAGTTCCACAAGGTCGAGATGTTCAGCTACTGCGACCCCGAGGACGCCGCCGCCGAGCATCAGCGCCTGCTCGCCTGGGAGGAGGCGATGCTGGCGAAGGTCGAGCTGCCGTACCGGGTCATCGACACCGCGGCGGGGGACCTCGGCTCGTCCGCGGCGCGCAAGTTCGACTGCGAGGCGTGGCTGCCCACGCAACAGCGCTTCCTGGAGCTCACGTCCACCTCGAACTGCACCACGTTCCAGGCCCGCCGCCTGGGCGTGCGCGAGCGCACCGCGGACGGCACGACACGTCCCGTCGCCACGCTCAACGGCACGCTCGGCACCACCCGTTGGATCGTCGCCATCCTGGAGAACCACCAGCAGGCGGACGGCTCGGTGCGGGTGCCCGAGGGCCTGCGGCCCTACCTGGGCGGCCTCGAGGTGCTCGAGCCGGTCGCGTGAGCGCCGAGCCCGTCGCGCCCGCCGAGACCGCCGCCGAGACCGCCCCCGTGCACCTGGTCGCCCTGGACATCGACGGCACGCTGCTCGGGTACGACGGCGGGCTGTCGCCGGCGGTGCGCGACGCGGTCGCCGCGGTCCAGGACGCGGGCCACCACGTGGTGCTCGCGTCGGGCCGGTCGCTGATCGCGATGACGCCGGTGGCCGAGCTGCTCGGCATCTCGTCCGGCTGGATGGTCTGCTCCAACGGTGCGGTGACCGTGCGCCTCGACCCGTCGCTGCGCGAGGGCTGGGAGCTGGACGAGGTGCGCACGTTCGACCCCGGCCCGGCGCTGCGGCTGCTCCGCGAGGAGCTGCCCGACGCCCGCTACGCCGTCGAGGACATCGGCGTCGGCTTCCGGATGAACACGCTGTTCCCGGAGGGCGAGCTGGACGGCGTGCACCAGGTCGTCGCGTTCGAGCAGCTCTGGTCGCGCGAGGTCACGCGCGTCGTCATCCGCAGCCCCGAGCACACCCCGGAGCAGTTCAGTGCGATGGCCGCACGTCTCGGGCTCGGCGACGTCACCTATGCCGTCGGCTGGACGGCGTGGATGGACGTCGCGCCGAAGGGCGTCACGAAGGCGTCCGGGCTGGAGCGGCTGCGCGCGCGGCTCGGCGTCGGGCCGGCTGACACCGTGGCCGTGGGCGACGGGCGGAACGACGTCGACATGCTGCGGTGGGCCGGTCGCGGCGTGGCGATGGGCCACGCGGACGACGTCGTGCGGGCCGCTGCCGACGAGGTCACGGGCACCATCGACGAGGACGGCGTCGTCCCCGTGCTGCTCTCCCTGCCGAGGTAGCGCGAGTCCGGCCGAGACGGTCTGAGGGCGGCCCGCACCTGGTGCGGACCGCCCTCAGCACTGTCTCGAGACGTCAGGCGCGGGCGGTGAGGACGATCGGGCCGTCCTCGGTGATGGCGATGGTGTGCTCGCTGTGCGCGCCGCGGGAACCGTCGGCGGAGCGGAGCGTCCAGCCGTCGGGGTCGGTGAAGATCTCGTCCGTGGTCTCGAGGAACCACGGCTCGACGGCGATGACGAGGCCCGGCTTGAGCGGGAACCCGCGGCCGGCGCGGCCGTCGTTCGGCACGTGCGGGTCGCCGTGCATGGTGCGCCCGACGCCGTGCCCGCCGAAGTCGGTGTTGATCGCGTAGCCCGCGCCGCGCGCGACCTTGGCGATGGCGGCGGAGATGTCGCCGATGCGGTTGCCGGCCGTGGCGGCGGCGATGCCGGCCTCGAGCGCGGCCTCGGTGGTCTGGATGAGCTTGGCGTCGGCCGCGGCCCGCTGCGGGGTGGCCGAGGTCCCGACGACGAAGGACACGGCGGAGTCGGACACCCAGCCGTCCACGGAGGCGGCGAAGTCGATGCTCAGCAGGTCGCCGTCGCGCAACGTGTAGTCGTGCGGCAGCCCGTGCAGGACGGCGTCGTTGACCGACGTGCAGATCACCTTGCCGAACGGCATCGCGCCGAACGACGGGTGGTAGTCGATGTAGCAGGACTCGGCACCGCGGTCGCGGATCATGCGGTGCGCGACCTGGTCGAGCTCGAGCAGGTTCACCCCGACGTCGGCGGCGTCCCGCACCGCGGTGAGGACCTCGGCCACGAAGCGCCCGGCAGGGCGCATCTGGTCGATCTCTCGCGGGCTCCTCAGCTCGATCATGGCGGTCCTCTCGAAATGCTCGTGACGCGGGTGCAGGTCCCAGGGTGTCATGAATCGTCACCGAGTCGTGACCGTGAAACGCGTTGCGGGAACTTGCATCGAGGGGTCCAGGTGCGGTCGACTCAGGGTGGAGGCAGTATCCCGGTCTAGGGAGACCTGGGAGCACGGGCCGCCCATCGGTGGGCAACTTCCGTGAACCACGACGCAGTGGAGGAGCTTGGCATGACCACACGAACGACGACGGCGCGGCGACGCGCACTGGCCCTGGCCGCGACCGGCGCGAGCCTGGCGCTCGTGCTGGCGGCCTGCAGCGACCCGGACGGCGAAGGCGGCACGGGGAGCGAGACCGGCGGTGACAGCGCCTCCGCAGCGAGCATCGACTGCAGCGCGTACGACGAGTTCGGCGACCTCGACGGCAAGACGGTCAGCGTCTACACCTCGATCGTCGACCCGGAGGGCGCGACCCAGCAGGCCTCGTACAAGGCCTTCGAGGACTGCACGGGAGTCAAGATCAACTACGAGGCGTCCCGCGAGTTCGAGGCACAGCTGCAGGTCCGCATCAAGGCCGGCAACGCCCCCGACATCGCGTACCTGCCGCAGCCGGGCCTGCTGAACACGATCGTGAAGGACTACCCGGACGCCATCCAGCCGGCACCGGACGCGACGGCCAAGAACGTCGACAAGTACTGGAACGAGACCTGGAAGGGCTACGGCACGGTCGACGGCACCTTCTACTCCGCGCCGCTCGGCGCCAACGCGAAGTCGTTCGTCTGGTACTCGCCGAAGATGTTCGCGGACGCGGGCTACGAGATCCCCCAGACCTGGACCGAGCTCCTCGACCTCACGAAGACGATCCACGACAAGACGGGCGGGCCCGTCTGGTGCGCCGGCGTGGAGTCCGGTGACGCGACCGGCTGGCCGGGCACCGACTTCATCGAGGACATGATGCTCCGCACGGCGGGCATCGAGGACTACGAGAAGTGGTACACCCACAAGATCCCGTTCAACGACCCGAAGGTCGTCAAGGCCTGGGACACGGCGGGGCAGATCCTCAAGAACCCGGACTACGTCAACGCGGGCCTGGGCGGGGTCGACTCGATCGCCACGCAGTCGTGGACGGACGCCGGCAACGGCATCCTCGACGGCAACTGCTGGATGCACCGCGCGGCGAACTTCTACCAGACGCAGTGGCCCGAGGGCACGACCGTCTCCAAGGACGGCGACGTGTTCGCGTTCTACCTGCCGACGGACCAGACCGACATCAAGCCGATGCTCGGCGGCGGCGAGTTCGTGGCCGCGTTCAACGACCGTCCCGAGGTGCAGGCGTTCCAGACGTACCTGTCCAGCGCGGACTGGGCCAACCAGAAGGCGCTGAACACGCCGGACGGCGGCTGGGTGAGCGCGAACAGCGGTCTCGACCCGAAGAACCTGGCCACGGAGTTCGACCAGTACGTGGCGGGCGTCCTGTCCGACCCGAACACGGTCGTCGCGTTCGACGCGTCCGACCTCATGCCCGGCGAGGTCGGTGCCGGCACGTTCTGGAACGGCATCGTCGACTGGCTCACCGGTGCGAGCACCCAGGAGGTCACCGACAAGATCGAGGCGTCGTGGCCGAGGTGAGGCCGAGGTGAGGCCGAGGTGAGGCCGAGGTGAGCCATCGCCTCGCGTGACACCAGCTCGACCGTGCGGTCCGGGTACGTCCGACGACGTGCCCGGACCGCGCGTCCCGTCCCTGACTCCGTCCTGACAACTCGAGGAGGTCGCCGATGACCTGGTTGCTCGAGCCCGACACCACGACGCAGAAGTTCATGCTCATGGTGTTCGCCGTGGTGCTGTTCGCCGCGGTGATGGGGCTGATCCTGTTCCTGGTGGACCGCCCCAAGCGGATCCCGTCGTGGGTGGTGGCGCTCGGTTTCGTAGGGGTGCCGATCCTCTTCCTGGTGTACGGCCTGCTGCGGCCGGGACTCATCACGCTCTGGCAGTCCTTCTTCAACCGCAACGGCACCGAGTTCGTCGGTGTGGACAACTACGTGCGGGCCTTCACCGAGGGCCAGTTCCAGCAGGTGCTGCTCGTCACGGCCGCCTGGGTGATCCTCGCCCCGCTGCTGAGCGCCGTCATCGGTCTCGCCTACGCCGTGCTGGTCGACCGCACCCGGTTCGAGAAGCTCGCCAAGGCGCTCGTCTTCGTCCCGATGGCGATCTCGATGGTGGGCGCGTCGATCATCTGGAAGTTCGTCTACGAGTTTCGGCCCGACCAGCCCGGCATCGAGCAGATCGGCCTCCTCAACCAGGTGCTGGTGTGGGTGGGCCTCCCGCCGCAGCAGTTCCTCATCGGGCAGCCGTGGAACACCTGGTTTCTCATCGTGGTGATGATCTGGATCCAGACCGGGTTCGCGATGACCGTGCTCTCCGCGGCGATCAAGGCCATCCCGGACGACATCGTCGAGGCGGCCCGCCTCGACGGGCTGCACGGCATGGGGATGTTCCGCTGGATCACGGTGCCGAGCATCCGCCCGGCCCTCGTCGTCGTCCTCACCACGATCGCGATGGGCACGCTGAAGGCGTTCGACATCGTCCGCACGATGACGGGTGGCCAGTTCGGCACCCAGGTGGTCGCGAACGAGTTCTACACGCAGGCGTTCCGGCAGGGGAATCAGGGCCTCGCGGCGGCGCTCGCCGTCGTCCTGTTCGTCCTGGTGATCCCGATCATCGCGTACAACGTGCGGCAGATGCGCAAGTCGGAGGAGATCCGATGACCTCGACCCCCACTCCCGGCCAGGCCGTCGCGAGCTCCGCGCTGGACGAGGACGTCCCGCAGGCGCAGGTCCGCAAGCTCTCCCGCCTGGAGCGCCGGGCGATCGCGACCAAGGGCAAGCTGAGCTCGCCGTGGGCGTCGGGGATCGCGATCATCATCGCGATCCTGTGGACGATCCCCTCGCTCGGCCTGCTCATCACCTCGTTCCGGCCGCAGGACGACATCCGTCGCAGCGGGTGGTGGACGGTGTTCGGCGACCTGTTCACCGGGTCCGCGCAGTTCACGATGGACAACTACAACGAGGCGCTCTACGGGAACAGCAACGACCTGTCGACGTTCTTCGTCAACTCGTTCGTCATCACCATCCCCGCGGTCCTCATCCCGATCACGCTGTCGCTGCTGGCGGCGTACGCGTTCGCGTGGATCAAGTTCCCCGGCCGCAACTTCCTGTTCGTCGCGGTCTTCTCGCTCCAGGTGGTGCCGCTGCAGATCGCCCTGGTGCCGCTGCTGTCGGACTATGTCGACTGGGACATCAACGGCAGCTACTGGACGGTCTGGTTGTCGCACTCGATCTTCGCGCTGCCCCTGGCGATCTTCCTGCTGCACAACTTCATGAAGGACATCCCGGCCTCGCTCGTGGAGGCCGCCCGCGTGGACGGGGCGGGGCACGTCAAGATCTTCTTCCGCGTGCTCTTCCCGCTGCTGGTCCCGGCGATCGCGTCGTTCGGGATCTTCCAGTTCCTCTGGGTCTGGAACGACCTGCTCGTCGGCCTCACGTTCGCCGCCCCGCAGTACCAGCCCCTGACGGTCAAGATCGCGGAGCTGGCGGGCACGCGCGGTGGTGACTGGTACCTCCTGACCGCCGGTGCGTTCATCGCGATGGTCGTGCCGCTGGTCGTGTTCATCGGGCTGCAGCGCTTCTTCGTGCGCGGCATGCTCGCGGGCGCCGTGAAGGGCTGACGCCCCGACGAGGGTCCAGACGAAGGTCCCGGTGCAGGGACGACGACGGCGGCCCGGGCAGTGTGCCCGGGCCGCCGTCGTCGTGCTTGGTGTCGTGCGGTGCGTCAGACCGCCGGCGGGGCGCTGGGGACGCCGTAGGGCGCGGGCGCAGCCTGCACGCCCTTCGGGTCCGGGCCGAAGCGGTTCGGGCCCATGGTCCCGGGCTGCGCGTACAGCACGATCATGATGATCCCGCCGACGAACGGGATGAGACCCAGGAACCAGAAGAACCCGGACTTGTCCTGGTCGTGCAGGCGGCGCACCGAGACGGCCAGCGTCGGCAGCAGGACCGCCAGGTACACGAGCGAGAACAGGGACGTCGCGACGGTGAACCCCGCGCCCATCGTCGCCGTGTCGGGGTCCACCGAGGTGGCGGCAACGACGCCGAGCACGATGCTCGCCACGACGCCGATGATGGCGAGGAACAGGTACCAGAACCAGAACTCCGAGCGGCGCGCGCGGCCGGTGAACGTGGCGTACTGCGAGAAGACGGACTTGATCGCGTCCGGGAACGACATGGCGGCCTCACTGGGTCGTCGGCGGGGGCGTCCGTGTGCCGGCGCTCGCGGAGTGCGTGCTGGCCCCCGGTGGCCCCGCGAGCGTAGGGGGCGCACGCACGGCGCGTCCAGGGTTTGTCCACGTCTCATCCACATACTCGGTGGGGAGAACTCCCCGTCGGGCCCCCACGGTGCGCTCCCGGCGCCCGTATGCTCCCTGGGTGCCGACCCCCGCGCCGCCGCCGCGCGGCCCCCTGGACCGCGTCCCGGCACCCGTCCTGTTCGTGGTCTCGGGGCTCACCCTCTACGCCGGCGCGGCCGTCGCGGTGGGGCTCTTCGGGCGCCTCGGCGCCCCCGCCGTGGGCTGGTGGCGCATCGTGCTGGCCGCGGTGGTCCTGGTGGCCTGGCGGCGCCCGTGGCGGCGGCGCTGGTCGCGCCGCGACCTCGTCGCGGCGGTGCTGTTCGGCGTCGTGCTCGCGGCGATGAACGTGGTCTTCTACGTCGCGGTGGACCACCTCCCGCTCGGCGTCGCGGTCGCGATCGAGTTCCTCGGCCCCGTCGCGGTCGCCGCGATCACCGGCCGGGGCTGGCAGGAGCGCGCCGCGATCGCCGTGGCGGCGGGAGGCGTGCTGCTGCTCGCGGGCGTCACGCTCGGGTCAGGGATCCCGCGGGAGGACGCCGTCGTCGGCCTCGGCGCGGTGCTCGCGGCAGCCGCCTGCTGGGCGGGATACATCGTGCTGGGCAAGCGCGTCGCCGGCGCGGGAGCGGGGATCGACGGCCTCGCGGTCGGCATGGTGGCCGGTGCGCTGGCGTTCGCCCCGTTCTTCGCGTCGTCGGCGCCGGAGGTCCTGACCGATGTCCCCCTGCTGCTCTTCCTGCTCGTGGTGGCGGTGTGCTCGTCGGTCGTGCCCTACGTGCTCGACCAGGTGGTGCTGCGGCGCGTCGGCACCGCGACCTTCTCCGTCATGCTGGCGCTGCTGCCCGCCACCGCCGTCCTCGTCGGTGCCGTGGTCCTGCGGCAGATCCCCACCTGGCCCGAGCTGGCGGGGCTCGCCCTCGTCTCCGGCGCCATCGTCATGACCGCGCGCGGCTGACGCCGCGCCCCCGGCGCCCTACAGGTACTGGCCGGGGGAAGGGCGACGGTCGTCGCCGGGTCCGGTCGGGCCGTCCCCGGGGCCGGCCGACCCGCCCGGGCCGAACGGCGTCGGGTGAGCGCCCGGCGGCAGGGCCCGGCGCATCTGGGAGAGCTGCGCCTGCGCGGCCATCTGCTGCGCCACGAGCGCCGTCTGGATGCCGTGGAAGAGGCCCTCGAGCCAGCCGACCAGTTGCGCCTGCGCCACCCGCAGCTCGGCGTCCGACGGGACGCTGTCGTCGGAGAACGGCAGCGTGATGCGGTGCAGCTCCTCGACGAGGTCGGGGGAGAGCCCGTCCTCCAGCTCCGTGAGGGAGCGCTCGTGGATCTCGGCCAGGCGGGTCCGGGCCGCGTCGTCGAGGGGAGCGTCGCGCACCTCGTCCAGCAGCCGCTTGATCATGCCGCCGATGCGCATCACCTTGGCCGGTTCCTCGATGCGCGACGACTCCTCGACCTCGGCGCCCTCCGGGGCGTCCGCGTCGTCGGCGTCGGGAGCGGTGGGCTCCCCGTCGGGGGTGACCACCCGCGGGAGGTCGGCGTCGGACGGGGCTCGGGTGGCGTCGTCGCTCGCGGTCATGCTCCCCAGTGTGGCCCACCCGGCCGACACGGGCCGGTCAGGGGACGAGCAGGACCTTGCCGAAGGGCTCCCCGGACTCGAGCAGCTCGTGCGCCCGTGCGGCGTCCGCCAGCGGCAGCCGGGCGTGCACGACGGGCCGCACGCGGCCGTCGGCGACCAGCGGCCACACGCGCTCGCAGACGGTGGCGACCAGCGCGGCCTTCTCGTCGGCCGACCGGGAGCGGAGCGTCGTGCCGGTCACCCAGGCGCGCTTCGCCATGAGGGCCGACAGGTCCAGCTCGCCGTGGCGGCCCTGCTGCAGGCCGATGACGACCAGGCGGCCACCCGGCGCCAGCGCCCGGACGTTGTCCGCGAGGCCGCCGCCGCCGAGCACGTCGAGCACGACGTCGGCCCCCCGCCCGCCGGTGGCCTCGCGCACGGCGGTGACGACGTCCTGCGACCGGTGGTCGACGCCGACCGTCGCGCCGAGGGCGACGCAGCGGGCCGCCCGCTCGGCGCCGCCGGCGGTCGCGACGACGCGCGCCCCCAGGGCCGCCGCGAGCTGGACCGCGACGCTGCCGACGCCACCCGACCCGCCCTGCACCAGGACGGTCTCGCCGGCGTGCAGGTGACCGGTGTCCACGAGGTTCGTCCACGCGGTGCACACGGCCTCGGGGAGGCCCGCGGCGTCGACGAGGTCGACGCCGTCGGGGACGGGCAGCAGCTGGCCGGCGCGCGCCACGACCTGCTCCGCATAGCCCCCGCCCTCGAGCAGCGCGACGACGCGGTCGCCGGGCGCCCAGCCGGTCACGCCGGGGCCGAGCGCGCGGACCGTACCCGAGATCTCGAGGCCCGGCCACTCGGGAGCGCCGGGCGGCGGGGGGTAGTTTCCGGCGCGTTGGAGCAGGTCAGCGCGGTTGACGCCCGCCGCAGCGACGTCGACCAGGACCTCACCCGGGCCCGGTTTGTCCAGGTTAACGAGGGATAGGGTGAGTTTCCCTGGACCGCCAGGTGCCGATATCGTGACCGCTCGCACACCGATGGAGCCTACTCGCGCACCTGGAGCCCAGCCGGGCACGCGGAGCGGTGCCGGACGTGATGGCACCCATCCGAGGCATGGACGACGACGGTCGCCCGCACTCGACGAACAGTGTTGGAGAGGGTTCAGATGCTCCGCAGGTTGGGCGTTCGCGGGAAGATTCTCGCGACACTCGCCGTGCCGATCTTCGTCCTGGCGTTGACGGCGGGCTGGATCACCTGGCAGTCGCTGCAGGAGAACCGCAGCGCCGAGCAGACGGCGGCGCTGATGGCCTCGCTCGAGCTGCAGGACGTGGCGGGCTCCGCCGTGGCGGCCGAGCGCGCGACGAACATCGCGGCCGAGATGGGGATCCCGGGTGCCAAGAAGGCGCTCGTGAAGGCCCAGGAGGACACCGACCGGGCCCTCGACGCCCGCGACGAGGCGCTCGAGGTCCTCGACGTCAGCGCGCTGCCGACGAACGTCCAGGACGCCGTGGCGCGCACGCTGCGCGACCGGACCGTGCTCGACGAGCTCCAGCGCAAGGTCATCTCCGGCCAGCTCACGGAGGCGCGCGCCACGGAGCAGTACACGGCGCTCAGCGAGAACGCGATGGACGTGCCGCGCTCGGTGGCCCAGAGCGGCACCGACGCCGGCCTGACCCGGCACATCAACGCCTACACGGCCCTCGACGAGGCGATGCTCGCCAACACGCTGGAGCGCCCCGTCGCCGGCGCCGTGCTGGCGTCGCTCCAGGCGGGCGAGCCGCCGGCCGCCGACCTCAACGGCCGCATGGTCACCACCCTGCAGCAGACCGACGCCCTGCGCACCGACGCCCAGGAGCAGCTCGAGCAGATCCCCGGCGGGTACGAGGTGCCCGCCTACGCGAACGACCTGTCCCAGCTCCGGCTCCAGCTGCGCTACCTGAACCTCTCCGGCCTCGACACCGAGGCGGCCGGGCAGTGGAACAAGCTCTCCCAGGGCTGGGTCGCGCAGACGCAGCCGGTGCGCGACGAGGTCCGGGACGCGACCGTCGCGTACTCGGACGACCTCGCGGACGACGCGCAGACGGCCGCCCTGCTGACCGGGGCGGCGGCGTTCGGCGTCGTGCTCGTGTCGTTCCTCCTCGCGCTGCTCATCGCCCGCCGCATCGTGCAGCCGCTGGCCCGCCTCACCTCCGCGACGGCGGACGTGCGCGACCGCCTGCCGCGCATGGTCGAGCAGATGGCCGTCCCCGGCCAGGGCCCGTCGATCGACCTGGTCCAGGTCCCCGTGGAGTCCAGCGACGAGATCGGCCGCCTCGCGGCGGCGTTCAACGAGGTCAACGAGACGACGATGGTCGTCGCGCGCGAGCAGGCGGCCCTCCGTGGCTCCATCGCCGAGATGTTCGTCAACGTGGCCCGGCGCGACCAGGTGCTGCTCAACCGGCAGCTGTCCTTCCTCGACGAGCTGGAGCGGTCCGAGGAGGACCCGACCACCCTGTCGAACCTGTTCCGCCTCGACCACCTCGCCACCCGGATGCGCCGCAACGCGGAGTCGCTGCTGGTGCTCGCAGGCATCGACTCGGGGCGCCGCGTGCGCAACCCCATGCCCATCTCCGACGTCGTCCGCACGGCGTCCTCCGAGATCGAGCTGTACGACCGGGTGCGCCTCAACCTGGGCGTCGACCCGCACATGCTCGGCCACAACGCGCTGAGCGCCGCGCACCTGCTGGCGGAGCTCCTCGAGAACGCCACGATGTTCTCCGAGCCGCACACGCCGGTCGAGGTGACGACGGCGCGCGACCAGCGCGGCGTGGTCGTCACGGTCCGTGACCACGGGCTCGGGATGAGCCCGGAGGAGATCGCGGACGCGAACTCGAAGGTCGCGAGCCGGTCCGCGTCGGACGCCGTGGGTGCCCAGCGCCTCGGCCTCTACGTGGTCGGCCGGCTGGCCGACCGCCTCAACGCGCGCGTCGGGTTCAGCGCGGGCGACGGCGGCGTCGGCACCGAGGTGACCGTCCTGTTCCCGGCGGACCTGTTCCTGCCGGACGAGGCGCTGCCGCTGCCCGAGCCGACGGACCCGCTGGAGGCGGCGACGCAGAGCGCGGCCGCCGACCTGAGCGGCCAGTCCCTCGGCACGCTCCAGGCTCCCACCTCGGCGCCGGTGGCCTCGGTCCCGGCGGCCGCGGAGGAGCCCTCCGCCGCGCCGGCCGCGCCGGCCGCGCCGGCCATGCCAGCCATGCCGGCCACGGCGTTCGGTTCCGCGGCCGACGACACGCGCACCACGCCGACGCCCGCGGTCGCGTCCGCCCGGTCCGCGCTCCCCGCGGCGCCCGAGGCGCCCGCCGCCGTGGCCGTCGACCTCGACGCGCTCACCGACGGGACGACGTCGATCGGCATGCCGCGCCGCCGGCGCTCCGACGCCGCGCACGCGGAGACCTCGCCCGGCGTCGACACCGGCCCGATCGTGCTCCCGCCGCTCGCGACGCCGAACCTGCCGAACCTCGTGGACGACACGACGACGGACGCCTGGCGCCCGCCGTCGGCCGTCGAGGCCTCCGCGACCTCGCTGCCGAGCCGGCACCGCGCCGAGCCCGAGCCGGCCGCCGCCGAGCCCGAGCCCGTGTCCGCGCCGGTCCTCGGCGTCGACCAGCGCGCGGGGCTGTTCTCGAGCTTCCGGTCGATGGGGTCGATCGACGCCTCGGAGACCGAGAGCACGCTGCAGCTCGACGCCGTCACCGAGGACCCGGCGGCACTGCCGGGAGAGCTCGCCCCGGTGGCCTACGAGGAGCCGGCGGCGCACGTCGCCGTGCCGCTGCACGAGCCCGAGCCCGAGCCCGTCCCCGCCCCTGCGCCGCAGCCCGTGGCGCACGAGCCGTACCGCCCGGCCACCGAGGTCTCGCCGGTCGTCGCCCTGCCCACGCGCGCGTCCGCCGCCGCGCCGGCGGCCCCGGCGGCACCGATGGCTCCGATGGCTCCGATGGCTCCGGCCGGCCCCGAGCCGCAGGAGGCCGCACCCGCGGCGTTCGCCGCCCCGGCGACGTCGGCGTTCGAGCCGGTCGTGCGCGAGGTGCCGGAGACCGCTACCTCGGCGTTCGACCCCGTGACGCCCGCGGCAGGTCTGCCGCCGCGCGACGAGCCGGCCCCCGCCCAGGACGCGTTCCAGGAGCTCCCGGCGTTCGAGGACCTGATCTCCGACCTGCCGACGCGCCGCGCGGCGCGCGAGAACGAGGCGGCGCAGGCGGGTCGCCGGCGTGGCCTGTTCGGGCGCAAGCCCTCCTCCGAGGACGCGGCTCCCGCGGCTCCTGCGGCGACGCGGTTCCCCGCGGCGACGGGGACCGCCCCGGAGGCCGCCCGTGCGGAGCCGGCGCCGTTCGAGCCGGCCCCGTTCGAGCCGGCGCCCTACGACGCGTCGCCGTTCGACGCCGCCCCGGCGGCGTACGAGGCGCCGCGCGAGGCCCCCCGGCCGGAGCCGCGCGAGGAGCCGGCGGCGACGTCGTACGGCGGCTCGGTGCTGCCGCTGCGCCCGACGGAGACCGGCGGGAACGACCCGCTGGACCCGCACTTCGTGCCCGACACGGTCGAGGCCCGGTCGGAGTGGATGGCCTCGGCCGTCCTGTACGAGGAGATGTCCACGATGCTGCAGCGCGGCGTCTTCCAGGAAGGGAACGTGACTTCGACGAACGAGGAGCAGACGTACCGCCCGACGACGGTCTCGAGCGTGTCGGGCGGCCTGGCGCGGCGCCAGCGGGCGGGGGAGTCCTCGGCGTCGGCCGAGCGCTTCACGGCCCGGATCGAGCGGGACCCGGAGCAGCTTCGCTCGCGGCTGTCGGCCTTCCAGTCGGCCACCAGCCGCGGTCGTGACGACGCGGGAGCCTTCAGGGCCTCGACGCCGCCCGCCCCCACCGTGAATGATGTCCCTGGATCCGCGCCGCAGCAGCGGTGACCTGCGCCTTCGGCGTACTTGACGAGGAGGAAGCGTGACCCTCAGTACTGAAGCGACCAACTTCGGGTGGCTTCTCGACAACTTCGTGCGCACCGTCCCGGGCAGCCGCCACACGCTGGTGGTCTCGGCGGACGGTCTGCTCATGGCGATGTCCGACCAGCTCGACCGCACCAGCGGTGACCAGCTCGCGGCGATCGTCTCCGGCATGTCCAGCCTGACGCGCGGGGCCTCCCGCCAGCTCAACGGCGGCAACGTGCGCCAGGCCGTCATCGAGATGGACAACGGGTTCCTCTTCCTGATGAACGTCTCCAACGGCTCCGTCCTCGCGGTGGTCGCCGAGTCGTCCTGCGACATCGGCCTCATCGGCTACGAGATGGCGCTGCTCGTCTCCCGCACCGAGGCCACGCTCACCCCGCAGCTGATCTCGGAGATGCGCGGCAACCTTCCGGTGGACGGTTCGACGCGCTCCGCGCGGGTGGGATGAGGTCGCGACCATGACGCACGGATCGTTCGGTTCTCTGGGTGCGCACTCGGCAGACGGCTACGAAGCCTCGACGGTGCGTCCCTATGCGGTCACCGGCGGCCGCGTCCGTTCCGCCATGTCCGACCTGCCTCTCGAGGCGCTGGTCGAGGTGCTGCCCGGCGCCGTCACGAGCATGGGCCTCACCCCGGAGAAGCGGGCGATCCTGCAGCACGCCGCGCACACGTACGTCTCGATCGCGGAGCTCTCCGCGCTGCTGCGCCTGCCCCTCGGCGTCGTCCGCATCCTGG
The DNA here is from genome assembly GCF_053615895.1 of Isoptericola sp. NPDC055881. Classification (NCBI taxonomy): domain Bacteria; kingdom Bacillati; phylum Actinomycetota; class Actinomycetes; order Micrococcales; family Promicromonosporaceae; genus Isoptericola; species Isoptericola sp. NPDC055881. The sequence continues at coordinate 5,396 of NZ_JBSHCR010000019.1, read as the reverse complement.
TCGCGGACATGCAGGAGGAGGGGCACATCACCGTGCACACCTCGACCCCGGTGAACGTCCACACGGGTCACGGCAGTTCCCACTCGGGCCTGTCTCTGAGCGTCTTGGAGAGTGTTCTCAATGGCATTTCCGCCCTCTGACAGCCCGACGCCCGGTGCGTCCGGGGGGATGTCCCCGGCCTGGGCGCCGGTCTCCCAGACGGTCGGCGCGGTGAGCGCTCCGACGGCCGGCGGCGCTCCGGCGGCAGCCGGTGCCCCGCAGCGGCAGAGCGTGCTGGGCGGCGCCCCGGCGGCGAACGCGGCTCCGGGCCCGATCACCTCGGTGCCGGCGGCGGCGCCGGCGCGCCCCGTCGCCCAGCAGGTTCCCGCCCCGGCGGCTGCTCCGGCCGCCGCGCCGGCCCAGCCGGCGGCGACCGCGCAGGGACCCTCCGCCCCGGCGCAGCCCGCCCCGACGTCGGCCCACGCACAGCCGTCCACCGCGCCGACCGTCACGAAGATCGTCGTGGCCGGCGGGTTCGCCGTCGGCAAGACGACGTTCATCGGCTCCATCTCGGACGTCGAGCCGCTGAACACCGAGGCCGCGATGACCGAGCACTCGGTGGGGGTCGACGACGCCGGCGGTGTCTCCGACCGGAAGACCACCACGACCGTGGCGATGGACTTCGGCCGTGTGAACCTGCCGGGCAACCTCTGGCTCTACCTGTTCGGCACGCCGGGCCAGGACCGCTTCCTGTTCATGTGGGACGACCTGATCCGCGGCGCCATCGGTGCCGTCGTGCTCGTCGACACCGACCGGCTGGAGCAGTGCTTCCCGGCGATCGACTACTTCGAGTCGCGCGGCGTGCCGTTCGTCGTCGGGGTGAACTGCTTCGACGGCGTCGCCAAGCACCGTCTCGAGGACGTCCGCGAGGCGCTGCAGATCCCGGCGCACGTGCCGATGCTCTACACGGACGCGCGGTCGCGCGCCGCGACGAAGCAGACGCTCATCGCCCTCGTGCAGCTCGCGATGCGGCAGCTGCGCTCGGGTGGCGGCCCCGCCTGACAAGCGCCGTCCCGACCGCCGTCCCGCGGCCCCGGCTCGCCTCGGCGACCGGGGCCGCGGCCGTGCCCGGTCTGTACACTGCTGTGCCGGACGGCGGCCCGGGCCGGCGTCCTGGGAGGGCTGACAGAGCGGCCTAATGTGACGGTCTTGAAAACCGTTGTGCAGCAATGCACCGGGGGTTCGAATCCCTCGCCCTCCGCCATCGCGAGCGCCGCCGACGGATGCGTCGGCGGCGCTCCGTCGTCGGGTCAGCGGATCTCGACGATCGGCAGGCGCAGCGCACCGGGTGCCGCGGACGGCACCACCGGGTGCCGGGGTCGCGTGGGCGCGACGCCGGCGTATGCGGCCCCCGGGGCGGGCCGGGTGTCGGCGTCGCCGCGGTTCGGCCAGAGGGCGCACGCCCGCTCGGCCTGGGCGGTGATGGTGAGCGACGGGTTGACGCCGAGGTTGGCGGTCACGGTGGACCCGTCCAGCACGTGCAGGCCGGGATGCCCGTGCACGCGGTGGTACGGGTCGACGACGCCGGTGGCGGGGGAGTCGCCGATCGTGCAGCCGCCGAGGATGTGCGCCGTCATCGGCACGTCGAACGGGTCGCCCGCGCTGCCGCCCGCGAGCCCGCCCATGCGGGCCGCCATCGCCCGGACGGCGTCGTGCGCCACCGGGATCCAGGTCGGGTTGGGCGCTCCGGTGCCCTGCCGTGAGGTGAGCCGCCGGCCGAGGAGCCCGCGGCGCGTGAACGTCGTGAGCGAGTTGTCGCGGCTCTGCATCACCAGGGCGATCACGGTGCGCTGCGACCAGCCCCGCAGGTCGTACAGCGCGGGTAGGTCGCGGCGCCGACGCCAGAGCTCGGCGAGCCACCGGCGCCAGCGCGGGCCGTCGCCGGGTCCGACTCCGTCGACCAGCACGGTCTGCAGGAGCCCCATCGCGTTGGACCCGCGGCCGTAGCGCACGGGTTCGACGTGCGTGTCCTCGTCCGGGTAGAAGGACGACGTGATGGCCACGCCCTCGGAGTAGTCGGGCTCGCCCACCTGGCCGCGGCGGGCCGGCCGCATCGCCCCCAGCAGGGCCTCGGAGTTGGTGCGCGTGAGGTGTCCGAGGCGCGGGGAGAGGTGCGGCAGGTCGCCGCTGTCCCGCATCGCGTGCAGCAGGCGCTGCGTCCCGAGCGTCCCGGCCGCGAGCACCACCTGTCGGGCGCGGTACGTGCGTCGCCCCGCCCAACGGTTCCCGGTGCGGTGGGTGCGCACCTCGTAGCCGCCGTCGGTGCGGGGGAGGACGGCGGTGGCCGTGGTCAGCGGGTGCACGCGGGCACCGGCGGCCTCCGCGAGGTGCAGGTAGTTCTTGACGAGCGTGTTCTTCGCGTTGTGCCGGCAGCCCGTCATGCACTCGCCGCAGTGCAGGCACGGGCTGCGGTCCGGTCCCCTGCCCCCGAAGAAGGGGTCGGGGACGGCGTTCTCGGACCCGTCGCCGGGCCGCGAGGGCCCGGCGGCTCCGTCGTCCCCGAGGAACACGCCGACCCGGACCTTGCGGAACGTGTGCCCGACGCCGAGCTCCTCGGCCACGTCGCGCACGAGCTCGTCCGCGGGGGTGGTGCGGCGGTACTCGACCGCGCCGAGCATCCGCTCGGCCTGGTCGTAGTAGGGGTCGAGCTCTGCCTTCCAGTCGGTCACGTGCGCCCAGGCGGGGTCCGACCAGAACGCGTCGGGCGGCCGGTACAGGGTGTTGGCGTACACGAGGGAGCCGCCACCGACGCCCGCCCCGGCGAGCACGAGGACGTCCTTGAGGCGGTGGATCCGCTGGATGCCGTAGCAGCCCAGGGCGGGGGCCCAGAGGAAGCGGCGCAGGTCCCAGGAGGTGCGCGGCAGCTCGTCGTCGGCGAACCGTCGGCCCGCCTCGAGCACGCCGACGCGGTAGCCCTTCTCCGTGAGCCGCAGGGCAGCCACGCTGCCCCCGAAGCCTGAGCCGACGACGAGGACGTCGTAGTCGTCGTAGTCGTCGGCGGGGTCGGCGGGCTGCTCGGTGACCGGGCTGCAGACCGGGCTGCTGACCTGGCTGCGGACCGGGCCGGAGGCTCTGCGGAGGGTCTGGTCGTCGTCGTCCAGCATGCGCCAGACCGTAGCGCGGTCCGGGGTGCGGCGGGGGCGACGGCGCACGGCTTTTGCCCCCAGGCATGCCCGGCGGTTACTCTGGGCGCCGCGGTGTGGTTGTGCTGCCGCGAGGAGACGTCGCATAGTCTGGTCTAGTGCGCCACCCTGCTAAGGTGGTAACGGGGCAACCCGTTCGCGGGTTCAAATCCCGCCGTCTCCGCCAGGAAGGCTCCGGCTGCTGATCGCCCGGGGCCTTTTCTGTTGCCTGATGTCGGGTCGGCGGGGCGCGAGAACCGCCCTGCCGGAGGTCGTCCCGGTGTCGTGCATCACGATGGGCCCCGTCGGTTTGGGGAACGGGCCCGGTGCCTGTAATGTTCTCGTCGGTCGGTGCGACAGCGCCGGTCAGGACTGCGCCCGTAGCTCAACGGATAGAGCATCTGACTACGGATCAGAAGGTTGGGGGTTCGAATCCCTCCGGGCGCACCGAAAGGCACAACGGCTCGATCCCCACACGGGATCGGGCCGTTGGTCGTTTCGGCCCCACGGGGTGGCACAGCAGCGAGGTCAGCGCCGACCGCGTCACGACCTGGCCCCGGCCCGTCGCGCACGTCGCGGCGGTCGGCGCGTCCAGCGCCAGACGCTGCAACGACACGACCGAGAGGGTGATCGATCGCATGAGCGATCAGACCTGGCAGACGATCGCGATCGTCGCGTACCTCCTGGCGATGCTGGGCATCGGGTACGCAGCGTTCCGCAGGACCGACGACCTGGACGACTACATGCTCGGTGGGCGCCGGCTGCGCCCCGGCGTGGCCGCCCTGAGCGCGGGCGCCTCCGACATGTCGGGCTGGCTGCTCATGGGGCTGCCCGGCGCGATCTACCTCACCGGGCTCGTCGAGGCGTGGATCGCGGTGGGCCTGACCGTGGGCGCGTGGCTCAACTGGAAGTTCGTGGCCCCCCGTCTGCGGGCCTACACGGAGGTCGCGAACAACTCGATCACCATCCCGAGCTTCTTCGACAACCGCCTCCGCGACCCCGCGCACCTGCTGCGCGTCGCGGCCGGCCTGATCGTCCTGGTGTTCTTCACCTTCTACGTCTCGTCCGGGATGGTCGCGGGCGGGACGTTCTTCGAGAGCTCGTTCGGGCTGGACTACCTCACCGGGCTCCTCGTCGTCGGCGGCGTGACGCTCGCCTACACGCTCTTCGGCGGGTTCCTCGGGGCGACGTGGACCGACGTCGCGCAGGGGGTGTTGATGCTCGCGGCGCTCGTCGCGGTGCCGGTGATCGCCGTGGTCGACCTGGGTGGTTGGTCGGCGGTGCAGGAGGGGATCCGAGCCGCGGACGCCGCCGGCACCACGCAGCACCTGTCGTTCTTCGCCGGCGCCACCGCCACCGGCGTCATCTCTGCGCTCGCGTGGGGCCTGGGGTACTTCGGGCAGCCGCACATCATCGTGCGCTTCATGGCCATCCGCACGCCGCAGGACGCGACCGCCGGACGACGGATCGGCATCGGCTGGATGGTGCTGACCGCGCTGGGCGCCGTGATGACCGGGCTGGTCGGCGTCGCCTACGCGAACGTCAAGGGTCTCCAGGTCGACAACCCGGAGACCATCTTCCTGCTGCTCGCCCAGCTCCTCTTCCACCCGCTGGTGGCGGGCCTGGTGCTGGCCGCGGTGCTGGCGGCGATCATGTCGACGATCTCGTCGCAGCTGATCGTGTCCTCCTCGGCGCTCGTCGAGGACCTGGTGAAGATGTCCGGGCTCCGGCTCAGCCCCCGGGCCGAGGTGATGCTCGGCCGGGGCGGCGTCCTGCTCGTCGCGGTGGTCGCGGCGCTGATCGCCCTGGACCGGACGTCCTCGATCCTCGACCTGGTGGGCTTCGCGTGGGCCGGGTTCGGGTCGGCGTTCGGACCGGTCGTCGTCCTGAGCCTCTACTGGCGTCGCCTGACGCGGTGGGGTGCGCTCTCGGGGATGGTCGCCGGTGCGGTCGTCGCGTTCGTCTGGGGACGTACGTCCCTCGCGGACAGCCTGTACGAGATCGTCCCCGGGTTCGCGATCGGCCTCCTCGTGGCGGTCGTCGTCAGCCTCGTGACGCCGAGGCCGGACGGTGCGGTGCTCGAGGAGTTCGACGCCGCACGGCGTCTCGCCCGTGGGGAGCGGCCGGAGCTGCAGCGCGTCTGACGCGCCGCCGGCACCGCCGCGCCCGGGGGGCGGACAGGTGCCCGGCCGGGGCCTCATCGGCCTCGCCGGCGGGCCGTGGCGGGACGTGGCG
>NZ_JBSHCR010000018.1:0-18268 GCF_053615895.1 Isoptericola sp. NPDC055881 | reverse complement strand
GGCCGCGGTGGCGGCCGCCGGGCCGCTGGCCCCGGCCACCGGCGAGGTCGTCCAGCAGCAGCGCCGTCGTGTCGTCCTCGACGTGCCGGCGCGGCGCCGCCGCACGACCGCCGCTCGACGGCACGCCCAGCATCTCCGGCGAGACCGGGTCGTCCGGCTGGCCGAGCCAACGCGCCTCGTCGTCGAGCGGCGTCACGACGCGGCCCTTGGGGTCGTAGGTCCAGCGCGCGGAGCGGTTGCGGTCCCCGGCGGAGAACCGCACCTCGACGACCCAGGGCGCCGAGCCGTCCCGCCGGGCGGACCAGTGCGCCTCGGACGCCCGCACGCCGCGGGCGGCCAGACGGGTGTCCGCGACCTCACCGAGCGTCGTCGCCTCGTCGTCGCCAGGCAGCCGGTGGGCGCGCACCTGGGCGATCACGTGGTCGCGCTCCGCGACCACGGGCCACTCGTAACGCTGCACGTGCTCGACGGGCAGGCCGGACTCCTCGGCCAGCTCCTCGGCCGAGGCGCCCGCACGCAACCGCGCCTGCAGGTCGCGAGGTCGCAGCGTCGTCGCGGCCTGGGCGCGCAGCGCCTCCGTGCGCGGCCGGTCGCGCCGGACCGCGGCGCGCAGCGCCTCCGTGATGGGCAACGTGCTCTGGGTGCCGTCGGGGCCGCGCAGGACCAGGCGCTCACCGTCCTCGTGCAGTCTCACGAGCTCGAGCTCGGCCATGCTTCCTCCCTCACAGGTCGCCCGCGGGTACGTTCCGTCGGGGCGGGTCCGCCGGTTCGAGGGTGCCACCGGCGCGGCGCCCGACGGCGCAGGCGCGTCGGTGTGCCGTCGATTGACGCGCCCGCCCTCGCGTCCCCTGGGAGGATGGCGTCCCGTGGACGCGTTCACCTCCGGCCCGGTCTCCGTCGTCGAGCTCGTCGCCGTGTTCGTCGCGGCCGTCTCGGGCGGCCTCGCGGCCGTGCGCAAGCGGTTCGACGTGTTCGGCGTGCTCGTGCTCGCCTGGGTCACGGGCCTCGGGGGAGGCATCCTGCGCGACGTGCTCATCGGCGACACCCCGCCGGTCGGGATCTCGAGCTGGCGTCTCGTCGCGGCGGCGCTCGCCGCGGGTGTGATCATCTTCTTCTTCCACCCCGGGCTCGAACGCATGCGCCGCTCGGTCCTCGTGCTCGACGCGGCCGCGCTGTCCCTGTTCGTGCTGCAGGGCACGACCAAGTCGCTCGACCTCGGGGCCGGTGTGCTCGCGTCCGTCGTCGTGGGGGTGCTCACCGCGGTGGGAGGCGGCATCGTGCGCGACGTCCTCGTGGGGGAGGTGCCGCTGGTGTTCGCCGACCGACAGCTCTACGCGGTGCCCGCGCTGGTCGGCGCCGGCATCACCGCCGCCCTGTGGCACGCCGGGGCGCTGCAGGCGTGGACCGCCCTGGGCGTGGTGCTCCTGGTCTTCGGCTTCCGCCTCATGTCCCTCGCGCGCGGGTGGACGGTGCCGCACCCCGGGCCGGGCTGGACCGCCCGGTGGGGGCGGCGGCGGTCGGGCAAGATGTAGCGCGTGCACGACATCGAGCGACAGACCGCGGACCACGACGTCGAGGGGCTGCGCGACCTGGCCCGGCGGCTCGCCCTGGAGGCCGGCGCGCTGGTGCGCGACGGGCGGCCCGACCGGGTCGAGGTCGCGGCGACCAAGTCGAGCGCCGTCGACCCGGTCACGGACATGGACCGTGCGTCCGAGGCGCTGCTGCGCGAGCGGCTCGCCACGGAGCGGCCGCACGACGCGATCCTCGGCGAGGAGGGGGACGACGTCCCGGGCACCTCCGGCCTGACCTGGGTGCTCGACCCGATCGACGGCACGGTCAACTACCTCTACGGCGTCGCGTCGTACGCCGTCTCGGTGGCGGTCGTCGCCGGCCCGCCCGACCCGGAGCGCTGGACGGCCCTCGCCGGCTGCGTGCACTCGGTCGTCGACGGGCGCACCTGGACCGCCGCACGCGGAGGGGGTGCCGAGCGGGACGGGCTGCCGTTGCAGGTGAACCGCCCGGCGTCCCTGGCCGCGTCCCTCCTGGGCACGGGGTTCGGCTACGAGGCCGCCCGGCGCGCCCAGCAGGCGCGGGTGCTCGCCGACGTGCTGCCGCGGGTGCGCGACATCCGGCGCCTGGGCTCGGCGGCCATCGACCTGTGCCTCCTGGCGGAGGGCCGGCTCGACCTGTACTACGAGCGTGGGCTGAACCCCTGGGACATGGCTGCCGGGGGCCTGGTGGCGTCGGAGGCGGGCGCGTGGCTGGGCGGGCTGCGCGGACGGGGTGCGAGCCGGGTGATGACCGTCGCGGGTGCCCGCCCCGTCGTCGACGAGCTGGCCCGGTTGCTCGAGGACGCCGGCGCGGACGGCGACGCCTGACGCCGACCGGGTTCGGGCCGCGCCGCCCACCCCTCCCGGGGTGAAAAAGTTCGTCAGCGGGTGCGTTTCCGCTGGCGGAGAACGCCAGGACGGCGCGGGTGTCGTCGCAGGTCAGAGGCCGATGACGGCACTGTGACACGGGGAACAGCGTGCGGTGTCGCGCGCCCGCCCGAAATGGTGCACAATCCGTGGGCCGACCGGGAACAAAACTCGGTCACCGAGCATTATCAGCGCGTACCGATACCGACACCACGGAGCGTGACCACACAGATGGCAACCGACTACGACGCCCCCCGTAAGAACGACGAGGACGCGGAGCAGGACTCGATCCAGGAGCTCCAGGCGCGTCGTTCCGACAAGTCGTCGGGTGTCGTCGACGAGGACGAGACGGAGGCCGCGGAAGGCTTCGAGCTTCCCGGCGCCGACCTGTCCGGCGAGGAGCTCGCGGTTCGCGTCCTGCCCCGCCAGGCCGACGAGTTCACCTGCACGAGCTGCTTCCTCGTCCACCACCGCAGCCAGCTGGCCTACGAGAAGAACGGCCAGATGATCTGCACGGAGTGCGCTGCCTGACGCACGCGTGACCGTGCGCCGGGGGCGCGCAGCACCACGGACGAGCAGCACGGACGACACGGGCCGTCACGTCGAGGACGTGACGGCCTTCGTCGTCCCTGCGTGCGTCGTCCCTGCGTCCGTTGTCCCCGCGGGGGCCGGTCAGTGCCCCAGCGCCGCGGCCAGCTCCTGGGGGCGGCGAGTCGACAGCAGCCAGTACGGGGTCGGGTCCAGCGGGTCCTCCAGCTCGACGCGCACGCCCGTGCGCGCCCACGCGCGCAGGCAGACGAACGCCCGGGCGTCCAGGGCGGTGCCGAGGGCGGTCCGCATCTGCTCGGGGCTGTCCATCGGCGTGACGTCCCCCAGGAGGTCCACCGGGACCTGGGCCCGGCCGGCGCGCAGCCGCCCGTCGGCGACCTCGATGACCGGGGCCGTCGCCACGAGCGCGACCAGCGTGCCCGCCGCGACCAGAGCACCGATCACGACGCCGACGACGTGGGCCAGGGGCCACAGCGCGATGCCGGTGATGACGCCGAGGGCGACGGCACCGCACCAGGCGGCCGGACCGGGCGTGAGCCGCTCGCGGAACGCGGGGCCGGTGACGGGGGAGAGGTCGGGCCGGTGCTCGCTCATGGACCCATCATCCCAGGACCGCCGCAGCCCGGTGACCGCGTGCGGTTCGGCTACGCTTCCCGGGTGCCCGACACCGCTGCCCAGCCCGTGACCCCTCCCGCGAGCACCGACCCGCGCACCGACCCGAGCACGGTGGACGTGCTCGTGACGCTGCTCGACGACGCGCCGACCCCCGCGTACGCGCACCCGGGCGACGCGGGCGCCGACCTGGTGACGACCGTGGACGTGGTGATCCCGCCGCAGGGCCGCGTGACGGTCCCGACGGGCGTCGCGATCGCGCTGCCCGAGGGCTACGCGGCGTTCGTGCACCCGCGCTCCGGGCTGGCCGCGAAGCACGGCGTCACGGTGGTGAACGCGCCCGGCACCATCGACGCGGGCTACCGGGGGGAGATCAAGGTGATCCTCCTGAACACGGACGTCGCCGAGCCGGTGCACCTGCGTCGGGGCGACCGGGTGGCGCAGCTCGTGGTGCAGCGCGTCGAGCACGCGCGGTTCCTCGTCGCGACCTCGCTGCCGGGGTCGCACCGCGGCGAGGGCGGGTTCGGCTCCAGCGGTGGCTTCGCCGGGGCCTGAGACCACCCGTGGGCCTGGGCTTCCACAGGCCCGCCGGACGTAGCGGCGAACCGGTCTACTGTGGGAGATGAGTAGGACCCGCTCGGACCGTCGACGGCCGAGCAGGACGACGAGAAGGAGATCCTCCGTGGGGCTGTTCCGGCGCAACGCGTCGAATAAGGAGACCGACGCGGCCCGCGAGACCGCGCCCGAGGAGGTAGCGACGACCGCCTCCGGTGACGGCGGCGGTGACGGCGGCGGCGCGCAGGAGCGCTCCGAGCGCGGACCGTTCGACTCCTCCCAGGTGACGGGCATGGGCCCGCGCGTGGACCTGGGCGCCATCTGGTTGCCCGTGCTGCCCGGCCTCGAGCTGCGCATGGAAGTCGACAAGAAGACGCAGAAGGTCACCGGCGTCTCCGCGACCCTCGCCGGGTCGGGCCTGCAGGTGCAGGCGTTCGCGGCGCCGCGCACGGAGGGCATCTGGGACGAGGTGCGCACCGAGATCGGCACGTCCATCACGCGGCAGGGCGGCACCGTCGACGACGTGCCGGGCACGTTCGGGCGCGAGCTCATCGCGCGCATCCCGGCGACCGGCCCGGACGGGCAGGCGGCCGTGCGCCCCGCGCGCTTCGTGGGCGTCGACGGCCCCCGCTGGTTCCTGCGCGGCGTCCTGTCCGGACGCGCCGCGATCGACCCGGAGGCCGCCCGGCCGCTCGAGTCCGTGTTCGCGAACGTCGTGGTGGTGCGGGACGGCAACCCTCGCCCCCCGCGCGACCTGCTCACGCTCACCCTGCCCAAGAACGCCCGGCAGGGCGGCACGCCGGACGGCGAGGCGGCCGCCGGCCCGGAGAGCGCCACGCCGCAGACGCCGTCGTTCGACCCGCTGAACCGCGGGCCGGAGATCACCGAGATCCGGTAGCCGGACACGGCCATGACCCACCGCCTGGAGTACTGATGTCCCTGCGTACCGCCGTCCGCCACGCGCTGGCCTCGGCCGACGAGGTCGCCGCCGACGAGGAACGGCACGAGGCCGCCGCCTACGGCGGCGGCTGCACGCCTGTGGCCCAGCTGAGCGACCGCAAGCGCGCGAGCACCGCCGGCGTGCTGCGCTCGGTCGTGCTGCGCCCCCGTGAGGGCGTCCCCACGGTCGAGGCGGAGCTGTACGACGGCTCGGGCTCGCTCGACCTGGTGTGGCTCGGGCGCCGGTCGATCGCCGGCATCGACCCCGGCCGCCGGATCCGCGTGGACGGGCTGGTCTGCGACGTCGACGGACGTCGCACGATGTTCAACCCGCGCTACGAGCTGCGCGCGCGGGCCGGCGAGTGAGCGACGCGGCGGGCGGGTCCGCCGGGCGCAGCCCGGTGGCCGACGGACGCGGCGTCCGCGCCGTCGCGGGGGAGTCGTTCTCCTTCGCGCAGGCGGTCGGCGGAGTGCGCGGCGTGATCGAGGCGGTGCTGCCCGGCCTCGTGTTCGTGGTGCTGTACGTCATCACGTCCCAGCTGACCTGGGCGCTCGTGGCGTCGGTCGGCGCGGCGCTGGTCGCCGTGGTCGCGCGCCTCGCGCAGCGCACGCCGATCACGCAGGCTCTCGGTGGGCTGCTGGGGATCGGTGTGGGCGTGTTCTGGGCGTGGCGCTCCGGTGAGGCTCAGGACTTCTACGCCTGGGGACTGTGGACCAACGCCGCGTACCTCGCCGCCATCCTGGTCTCGCTCGCGCTGCGCTGGCCGGTCGTCGGCCTCGTGGTCGAGGCCGTGCGCGGCGGGTTCGCCGACGTCGCGGCCGAGCGCGCCCGCGCCGGGCACGAGGGGGCGGAGAAGGCCGCTCCCACGGAGCCGGGGAGCGACGCCGCCGGCGAGCCTGCCACGGCCGATCCCGCGCCCAGCCCGCTCGCCGCTCTGACGGTCTGGCGCAAGGACCCGGACCTGGTGCGCCGCTACACCCTGGCGACGTGGTTCTGGGCGGGGCTGTTCGCGGTGCGGCTGCTCGTCAAGGTGCCGCTGTACTTCTCGGGCGACGTCGGCTGGCTCGGCACCGCCCACCTGGTCCTCGGTGTCCCGCTGTGGGGCCTGGTGCTCTGGCTCACGTGGGTCGTGGTGCGCGGCGCGCACGACAGCCGCGGCGACCAGCCCGCGGCCGGGAGCCGCGAGCCGGCCTCGCCGGCGTCCTAGTCGTCGTCCTGGTCGCCGCCCACGGACGCGTCAAGACCGTCGACGACGACCTCGGGAGGCACCAGCGGTGCGTCCTCCGCGATGGGGGGGACGGTCGGGCCGCCGGTGGCGAGGAGCTGCTGGAGCGCCTCCTCGTCCGCCTGGCTGCCCATGACGAGCACGAGCTCGTCACCTGCCTCGAGCGTGTCGTCCACCGTCGGCGCGAGCGGCTGCGACCCCCGCACGACGCACGCCAGCACCGTGTCGGTCGGCCAGCCCACCGAGCCGACCCGGGCACCGACGAGCGGAGAGTCGGTCGGCAGCGTCACCTCGACGATGTCGGCGCCGGACTGGTGGAACGTGAAGATGCGCACCAGGTCGCCCACGGCCACGGCCTCCTCGACCATGGCCGTCATGATCCGCGGTGTCGACACGGCGACGTCCACGCCCCACGAGCCGTCGAACATCCACTCGTTCTTGGGGTTGTTGACACGGGCGACGGTGCGGGGCACGCCGAACTCCGTCTTGCACAGCAGCGAGAAGACGAGGTTCGCCTTGTCGTCGCCGGTGGCGCCGACGACGACGTCCGCGCTGGCCACGTCGGTGGCCTCGAGCGAGGACAGCTCGCACGCGTCGGCGAGGAGCCAGTCCGCCTCGGGCACCTGGGCCACACGCATGGCGGCCGGGTTCCGGTCGATGAGCACGACCTCGTGGTCGTGCGAGAGCAGCTCACGGGCGATGGACCGGCCCACCGACCCGGCACCGGCGACGACGACGCGCATCAGCTGTCCCCCTGCTGCGGCTCGTGGGTGAGGACCCGCTCGACCGTGGCGGCGTCGTCGGCGCGCATGAGCACGTGCAGCACGTCGTTGTCCTGCAGCACCGACGAGGCCGTGGGCAGGACGCCGTCCGTGTACCGGGAGAGGAACGCGACGCGGGCGCCGGTGGCCTCCTCGATGCGGTGCACGGTCGTGCCCGCCCAGGCGGGGTGGTAGTCGATCTGGGCGAGGCGCACCTGCCCGGACGGGTCGCGGTACTCGTCGGTCGCGCCGAGCGGCAGCATCCGGCGCAGCACCTGGTCGGCCGTCCAGCGCACCGTCGCGACGGTGGGGATGCCGAGGCGCTGGTAGATCTCGGCCCGCTGCGGGTCGTAGATGCGGGCCACGACGTTCTCGACGCCGTACGTCTCGCGGGCGACGCGCGCGGCGAGCACGTTCGAGTTGTCACCGTCCGAGACGGCGGCGAACGCGTAGGTGTCCTCGATGCCGGCCTGGACGAGGGTGTCGCGGTCGAAGCCGACGCCGGTCACCTTCTGCCCGCTGAAGCCGGCCGGCAGCCGGCGGAACGCCTCGGGGTTCTGGTCGACGACGGCCACCGAGTGGCCGTGGGACTCGATCGTCTGCGCGAGCGTCGACCCGACGCGTCCGCAGCCCATGATCACGAAATGCACGAGCGAAACGCTATACCTCGAACGGCGTGGGTTCCTCGCGGTGCCCCGGCGCGAGACGACGCGCCCCGCGGGGCATAGCATTGCTCGACGTGTCGGACATCGCGGACGCTGCCAAACGGCTCCTCATCGGACGCCCCGTGCGCAGCGAGAACCTGGGGCACACGCTCCTGCCCAAGCGCGTCGCGCTGCCCGTCTTCGCCTCGGACGCGCTGTCCTCGGTGGCGTACGCCCCGGACGAGATCCTCCTGACCCTCGCGGTCGCGGGCATCGCCGCGACCACGATCTCGCCGTGGATCGGCCTGGTGGTCGTCGTCGTGCTGCTCGTCGTGGTCTCGTCGTACCGGCAGAACGTGCGCGCCTACCCGTCCGGCGGCGGGGACTACGAGGTCGCGACGACGAACCTCGGCCCGTCGGCCGGCATCGGCGTCGCGTCGGCGCTGCTGGTCGACTACGTGCTCACGGTCGCCGTGTCGATCTCTTCCGGTGCGCAGTACGCGGCGTCCGCGCTGCCCTTCCTGCGGGGCCACGAGGCGCTGTTCGCCGTGCTCGTCGTCGTGGTCCTCACCGTGATGAACCTGCGCGGCGTGCGCGAGTCGGGCACCGTCTTCGCCGTCCCGACCTACTGCTTCATGGCGCTCATCGGCCTGCTGGCCGTGGTCGGCGCGATCCGCTGGTTCGCCGGGGACCTCCCGATGGCCGAGAGCGCGAACTTCGAGATCACCCCCGAGGCCGGCTTCGACCAGGGGCTCACGGGGCTCGCGGGCGCCTTCCTGCTGGCGCGCGCCTTCGCCTCCGGCTGTGCAGCCCTGACGGGTGTCGAGGCCATCAGCAACGGCGTGCCGGCCTTCCGCAAGCCCAAGTCGCGCAACGCTGCCACGACCCTCGCGCTGCTGGGCGGCATCTCCGCCACCATGATGATCTCGATCCTGCTGCTCGCGCAGGCGACCGGCGTGAAGTACGTCGAGGACGCGCACTCCCAGCTCACGTCCGACGGGCAGCCGCTCCCGGCCGACTACAACCAGCACCCGGTCATCAGCCAGCTCGCGGGAGCCGTGTTCGACGGGTTCACGCCGGTGTTCGTGGCGATCTCCGTCGTCACGGGCCTGATCCTGGTGCTCGCGGCCAACACGGCCTTCAACGGGTTCCCGGTGCTCGGCTCGATCCTGGCCAAGGACGGGTTCCTGCCACGCCAGCTGCACACGCGCGGCGACCGGCTCGCGTTCTCCAACGGCATCATCACCCTCGCCGTCGCTGCGATCGTGCTCATCGTCGCGTTCGACGCCCAGGTCACCCGCCTCATCCAGCTCTACATCGTGGGCGTGTTCGTCTCGTTCACGCTGTCCCAGCTGGGCATGGTGCGGCACTGGACGCGCGCCCTGCGCAAGGAGCCCGACCCCAAGGAGCGCTCGCGCATGCAGCGCTCCCGGGTCGTCAACGGCGTCGGGCTCGTGATGACCGCCACGGTGCTCGTCATCGTGCTGGCGACCAAGTTCACCCACGGGGCCTGGATCACCCTGCTCGCCATGGGCGTGCTCTTCGGCCTCATGAAGGCGATCCGCGCGCACTACGAGCGGGTGCGCGAGGAGCTGGCCCTCGACGACGTCGCCGGTGCGCGGGCGCTGCCGAGCCGCGTGCACGCGATCGTGCTCGTGTCCAAGATCCACAAGCCGACCATGCGGGCGCTCGCGTACGCGCGGGCCTCGCGGCCGTCGGTCCTGGAGGCCGTGACGGTCGGGGTGGACCCGGACGACATCGCAGAGATCCGCGAGCGCTGGGAGAGCCTCGACCTCCCCGTGCCGCTGCGGGTGCTGGACTCGCCGTTCCGCGAGATCACGCGGCCCGTACTCAAGTACGTGCGGTCCGTGCGCCGCGACTCGCCGCGCGACCTGGTGGTCGTGTACATCCCCGAGTACGTCGTGGGCCACTGGTGGGAGCAGCTGCTGCACAACCAGTCCGCCCTGCGGCTCAAGGGACGCCTGCTGTTCACCCCCGGGGTCGTCGTCGCCTCCGTGCCGTGGCAGCTGTCGTCCTCGGCCGGACAGACCGGCCTCGAGGGCACCTCGCCCCGCGGACCCAGGTACTGAGCGCAGCCGCACCTCGCACCCGGTGGGCCGACCACCCGTGGCCGCGCGTCGGCCACGACACAGCCCCGGCGGTCGGCGGGCCGGCGCGCCCGGGGGAGAATGGTGCCCATGCCCCGACCTCGCCGTTCTGCGCCGCGCCCCCGCACCACCGCTCCCGACCCTGAGGTGGGGCGCGAGGTCGACCTGGAGGTGGGCCCGGTCGCGCACGGCGGCCACTGCGTCGCCCGGCTCGACGGTCGCGTCGTCTTCGTGCGGCACACGCTCCCGGGCGAGCGGGTGCGCGCCCGGGTCACCGAGACCGGTTCGCGCTTCTGGCGCGCCGACGCCGTCGAGGTGCTGGAGCCGTCGCCCGACCGCGTCCCGTCCGCCTGGCCGGAGGCGGGCCCGGGCGGCGTCGGGGGCGGTGAGCTCGCGCACGTGGCCCTGCCGGCGCAGCGTCGGTGGAAGGCCGCGGTGCTGGCCGAGCAGCTGCAGCGGCTCGCCCGCCTCGAGCGGGACGTCGAGGTGGAGGCGGCCCCCGGCGACGACGAGCGCGGCGGCCTCGCGTACCGGACCCGCGTCGACCTCGTGGCCGACGCCGAGGGGCGGGCGGGGATGCGACGGTTCCGGTCGCACGACGTCGTCCCGCTGGAGGCGATGCCGTTGGCGACCGACGAGGTCGCGGCGCTCGCCGACGCGGAGGACGTGTGGACGCGACGCTGGCGCCCGGGCGCGCAGCTGCAGCTCGTGGCCCCGGCGGACGGCGCGGACCCCGTGCTCCTGGTGGACGACGTGCCCTGGCGTCGGGGGCGCGGGGACACCCGTCCCAACGCCCGCCGCGCCGTCGCCGAGACGGTGCGGGCCGGCGGCGCCGAGCACCGCTACCGGGTGGCGGCGGACGGCTTCTGGCAGGTGCACCGGGCGGCGCCCGACCTGCTGACCGGCGCCGTGCTCGACGCGGTGCACGGAGCCGACCCCGACGGCGCGACGGTGCTCGACCTGTACTCCGGCGCCGGCCTGTTCACCGTGCCGCTCGCGGCGGCGGTGGGCGGTTCCGGACGTGTCGTCGCGGTCGAGGGCGACGCGCGCGCGGTCAAGGACGCGCGCCGCAACGCGCACGACCTGCCGCAGGTGGAGCTGCACCTCGGTGCCGTCGACCGCGTGCTCGCGGACGGGGACGCGTCAGGGGCCGACGTGGGCGGGGCGGACGTCGTCGTCCTCGACCCGCCCCGTGCCGGGGCCGGCCGCAAGGTCGTGGACTCCATCGCCGGCCGGGGGCCGCGTCGCGTCGTCTACGTGGCGTGCGACCCGGCGGCGCTCGCCCGCGACCTCGCCTACCTCGCGGGCCACGGCTACGAGCTCACCGGGCTGCGCGCGTTCGACCTGTTCCCGATGACCCACCACGTCGAGGCCGTCGCCGTCCTGGACCGCTGACAGCCCTCGCAACGAGCGTGCTGATTTGATCCTCAAACCCGCTGAATGAGGATCAGGTCAGCACGCTCGATGCTTCTCGGTGGGCCGCCGACGCGAACCCCAGCCAGGTGTGCCGGTTGCGCCACCAGCACCAGCCGACCTTGGGGGCACCGCGGCGGGCGCTGCCGTCGCGCCCGGTGCCGTTCGAGATCCACACGGCTGGCGTGCGGGCGTCGTAGGTGCCGTCCGGTCGTCGTAACCGAGACCCGATGGTCATGAAGCACTGGTTGCGGGCGAGGGCGCCGGGGGACTGGAGCACCCAGTGCATGCCCTCCGCCAGCGTGAGCGGGGTGCGACCGCGCGACGCGATCACCGGCTCGGCCTCTTCCGGCGACCAGTTCGCCAGCTCGTCGCCACGGTCCAGGCCGACGACGGCGTAGACGTCGGCGTCCGGCAGGTCCACCGCGGGCACGGGCCCGAAGTCGTCGACGTCGGCCATGTCCACCACGACGAAGCCCTCCCGCTCGGTCGGGCGTCCGCGGACGGAGGTCGGCAGGCGCAGGTGCGCGGCGAGCGTCGACGGCGGCAGCACCCGAGGGTGCACGACGAGCAGCGACCCGGCCGGCGCCGACCGGCCCAGCGCAGCGGCCGCGTCCCGGAGCGCCGCCGGGGAGAGGGCCTCGGCCGGCACGACGCCGCGTGCCAGGAGGAGCTCGGCCTGCGCGTCCAGCGAGGGCAGCGGCGGCGGCGTGGTGTCGGACGAAGGGGTGTCGGACAAGGTGGTGTCGGACGGGGCGACGGCACATCCGGGGTCGGAGGAGCGCTCGGAGGAGGGCGTGGTGGTGCGCGACGGCATGGGTGTCCTTCCTGTCGGGGCAGGGGGACAACGCGCCGGCCACGGGACTTGTTCCCGTGCGGTGTACGGAATCTGCCTGGCTGACGACCGCCGGGACCTGACACCGAGATATCTTGACGTCAAGATATATGGGCTATGCTGACCAGGTGCCCGGCGTACGCTGGGCGGAGCCCCCCAGAACCACGGCGTCGGAACCGTCGCGCCGCAGCGCGCACGGTGCCGTCGTCGGCCAGCCCCGCAGAAGGAGCCGCAGTGAGCAGCGTGGACACGTTCGGATCGAAGGGAACGCTGGAGGTCGGCGGGAAGGCCTACGAGATCTTCCGCCTCTCCGCCGTCGAGGGCGCCGAGCGCCTCCCGTACTCCCTGAAGATCCTCGCCGAGAACCTCCTGCGCACCGAGGACGGTGCCAACATCACCGCCGACCACGTGCGCGCCCTCGCGTCCTGGGACCCGGACGCCCAGCCGGACACGGAGATCCAGTTCACGCCTGCCCGCGTGATCATGCAGGACTTCACCGGCGTGCCCTGCGTCGTGGACCTCGCCACCATGCGCGAGGCCGTGGCGGAGCTCGGCGGCGACCCGAAGCGGATCAACCCGCTCGCCCCGGCCGAGATGGTCATCGACCACTCGGTGCAGATCGACGTGGCCGGGCGCGCGGACGCGTTCGCCCGCAACGTCGAGTTCGAGTACGAGCGCAACCACGAGCGCTACCAGTTCCTGCGCTGGGGCCAGACGGCGTTCGACGACTTCAAGGTCGTCCCCCCGGGCACCGGCATCGTGCACCAGGTCAACATCGAGTACCTGGCCCGCACGGTCATGACCCGTGAGGTGGACGGCGTGCTGCGCGCCTACCCGGACACCTGCGTCGGCACCGACTCGCACACCACGATGGTCAACGGCCTCGGCGTCCTGGGCTGGGGCGTCGGCGGCATCGAGGCCGAGGCGGCCATGCTGGGCCAGCCGGTGTCGATGCTCATCCCGCGCGTCGTCGGCTTCAAGCTGTCGGGCTCGATCCCGGCCGGCGTGACCGCGACCGACGTCGTGCTCACCATCACCCAGATGCTGCGCCAGCACGGCGTGGTCGGGAAGTTCGTCGAGTTCTACGGCGCGGGCGTCGCCCAGGTGCCGCTGGCCAACCGCGCCACCATCGGCAACATGAGCCCCGAGTTCGGCTCGACCGCCGCGATCTTCCCGATCGACGACGTCACCCTCGACTACCTGCGCCTCACCGGCCGCAGCGACGAGCAGCTCGCGCTCGTCGAGGCGTACGCCAAGGAGCAGGGCCTCTGGCTGGACCCGAGCTCCGAGTCCTACGTGGAGCCGAAGTTCTCCGAGTACCTCGAGCTGGACCTCGGCACCGTCGTGCCGTCGATCGCCGGCCCGAAGCGCCCGCAGGACCGCATCGAGCTCTCGCACGCCAAGTCGGCCTTCGCCCGTGACCTGCCGGCCTACGCCTCCGAGGTCATCGACTCGGTGGACGAGGCCGAGAAGGAGTCCTTCCCGGCCTCCGACTCGCCGTCCACGCACGCCCAGGTGCGCCGCACCGTGCCGGTGACGGACAGCGAGGGCAAGGAGTTCGACCTGTTCCACGGTGCCGTCGCGATCGCGTCGATCACCTCGTGCACCAACACGTCCAACCCGTCCGTGATGCTCGCGGCGGCGCTCCTGGCCAAGAAGGCCGTGGAGAAGGGCCTCGCGTCCAAGCCGTGGGTCAAGACGTCGATGGCGCCCGGTTCCCAGGTCGTGACGAACTACTACGAGAAGTCCGGCCTCTGGCCCTACCTCGAGAAGCTCGGCTTCCACCTCGTGGGCTACGGCTGCGCCACCTGCATCGGCAACTCCGGCCCGCTGGACGAGAAGATCTCGGAGGCCGTCAACGAGCACGACCTCTCCGTCGTCTCGGTGCTGTCCGGCAACCGGAACTTCGAGGGTCGCATCAACCCCGACGTGAAGATGAACTACCTGGCGTCCCCGCCGCTGGTCATCGCCTACGCGCTCGCCGGCACGATGGAGTTCGACTTCGAGTCCGACCCGCTGGGCCGCGACGAGGCCGGCAACCCCGTGTTCCTGCGGGACATCTGGCCCACGCCGGAAGAGGTCCAGGCCACGATCGACGCGTCGATCGACCGTGACATGTTCACCAAGGACTACGCGGACGTCTTCACCGGCGACGACCGGTGGCGCGCGCTGGAGACCCCGGAGGGTGACACGTTCGCCTGGGACGGCGAGTCGACCTACGTGCGCAAGCCCCCGTACTTCGAGGGCATGGGTGCCGAGCCGACGCCGGTCACCGACATCTCCGGGGCCCGGGTGCTCGCCAAGCTGGGCGACTCGGTCACGACCGACCACATCTCGCCCGCCGGCTCCATCAAGGCGGACAGCCCGGCCGGGGTGTACCTGGCCGAGCACGGCGTGGGTCGCCGCGACTTCAACAGCTACGGCTCGCGCCGCGGCAACCACGAGGTCATGATCCGCGGCACGTTCGCGAACATCCGCCTCAAGAACCAGCTCCTCGACGGTGTCGAGGGCGGCTACACGTTCAACTTCGTGAAGAACGCCCAGGACACCATCTACGACGCGGCGCAGGACTACGCGGCGCAGGGCACCCCGCTCGTCGTGCTCGGTGGCAAGGAGTACGGCTCCGGCTCGTCGCGCGACTGGGCGGCCAAGGGCACCGCGCTCCTGGGCGTCAAGGCCGTCATCACCGAGTCGTTCGAGCGGATCCACCGCTCCAACCTCATCGGCATGGGAGTGCTGCCGCTGCAGTTCCCGGCCGGCGAGAACGCCGGGTCCCTCGGCCTCGACGGCACGGAGACGTTCGACATCGCGGGCATCACCGCGCTGAACGACGGCTCCACCCCGGAGACGGTCAAGGTGACGGCCACCAAGGCGGACGGCTCCGTCGTCGAGTTCGACGCCGTGGTGCGCATCGACACGCCCGGTGAGGCGGACTACTACCGCAACGGCGGCATCCTGCAGTACGTGCTGCGCTCGCTCGTCGCCTGACGACGCGCCGCACCACCCGACGGCGCCCCGTCCCTCCCGCGCGGAGGGGCGGGGCGCCGTCGTCGTCATCGCCGGGAAGTCGCGCCCACGGGGGCGGTGACGTTCGCGGTGATGTGGGCGACGACGGCGTCGAGCACGGCAGGGTCGTCGAGGATCCGCGTGTGGCCGAGACCGCTGGTGACCACGAGCCTGCTGCCCGGCATGGCGGCGTGGAGGCGGCGGGCCCCGTCGGGGAGCGACATCCGGTCGTCGGCGTCATGGACGACGAGGGTCGGGACGCTGGCCGGCACGGGGTGGGTCACGAGGTCGATCCGGGCGCGGACGTCGGGAGCCTGGCCGGGGAACGTCCGGGCGACGTGGTCGCAGAACCGGTCGAGCTGGCTCGCCGGCATCCCGACGAGCCGCAGGAAGGTCGCGGCCAGGGCGTCGAAGCCCGTCATCGCGGACACCGAGACGAAGCGGTCGGTCGGGAACCCGTCGTGGAGAGCGAGGCCCGCCGCGAGCCCACCGAGGGAGTGGCCGACGACGCCGGTGAAGGGGCCCTCGGCGTCGAGCACGGCGCGCATCGCCGCCATGTGGTCGAGGGCGGACATCCGGCGGCCGGTCGAGTCGCCGTGCGCGAGTCCGTCGAACGAGACGACGCCGAGGCCGGCGTCCTCGAGCGCCGTGACGAGCGCCGCGAAGCGGGAGGCCCGGCTCTTCCACCCGTGGGCGAGGAGGACCGCCGGGGCGGCCCGGTCGCCCCAGCGGTAGGTGACGACACGCTCGCCGTCGACGCGGACCATGCCGCGCTCGGCGCGTTCGTGCACGGCCCGGTCGGCGGCGCGGACCGGCGTCGGCGGGCCGAAGCGCCAGAAGGTGCGCGCGGCCAGCCGGACGGCGAGCGGGGGAGCGACGGCGGCCAGCACGCGGAAGCTCGTGCTGACGGCGGTGGGGACGTAGGGCACGACGACCTCCAGGAGAGGAAACTGTACGATCGTTCGCACAGTAACACTGAACGAACGGTCGTACACTCGTCTGCATGAGCGTGACAGCTGCCACCGCCACGGACGGGCGCCGCCTGCGCGGCGACAGGACCCGCCGGGCAGTCCTGGACCGTGCCGTCCAGGCGGCCTCGGTCGAAGGGCTCGAAGGGCTGACGTTCGGCACGCTCGCCGCCGTGGCGCCGGTGAACAAGAGCGGGATCGCGGGACTCTTCGGCTCCAAGGAAGGCCTGCAGCTCGCCGTGGTCGCGCACGCGCGCGAGGTGTTCCGCGCTGCGGTGGTGCTCCCGGCGCTCGACGAGGATCCCGGCCTGGCCCGGCTGTGGCGGACCGTCCTGGCCTGGCTGGACTACTCCCGCGACCGCGTCTTCGACGGCGGCTGCTTCTTCCGTGCAGCAGCGACCGAGCTCGACGCCCGCACGCCGGGCCCGGTCCGGGACGCCGTCGTGGCCGCCCTGCGCGACTGGGACGCCTACCTGGCGCGCCTGGTGCGCGAGGCCGTGGCGCGCGGAGAGCTGGCCGGGGGCACCGACGCGGACCAGCTCGTCTTCACGATCGACGCGGCCCTCGACCGGGCCGACCTGGCGTCGGTGCTCCTCGAGGACGCCGCGGCCTACGACCGGGCAGCGGCTGCGGTGCGGGCCACGCTCGCGGCGGCGGGCGGCTCGCGCACCACGTTCGGCTGAGGACCGCGCCGCGCGGGATCGCCGGTCAGGCGCCGCCTTCGCGGGCCCGCAGGGCGTACGTCCCACCGGTGAGCGCGGCGTACGACGACGCCACGACCGCCTCCAGGACGGCGAGGTCCACCTGGGCGAGGTCCTTGAGGTACAGGCAGCCCACGCCGGCGGTGTGCGGGCCGAGCCGTGCGAGGTCGTCGGCGTGCGCGTCGACGCCGTCGGCGAGGTAGACGACGCTCGCCGCCGCCCGAGGGGAGAAGCCGGCCGCGGCCGCGTGCCCCGTGCGGCCGCTCGCATACGCGTACCGGTACTCGCCGAACCCCACGATCGAGGG
This sequence comes from Isoptericola sp. NPDC055881, assembly GCF_053615895.1. Lineage (NCBI taxonomy): Bacteria > Bacillati > Actinomycetota > Actinomycetes > Micrococcales > Promicromonosporaceae > Isoptericola > Isoptericola sp. NPDC055881. Next base: position 1,227 of record NZ_JBSHCR010000018.1, on the reverse strand, counting down.
ACCGAACATGCGGGCGGGCTGTCCCGTCGCGCGCTCCATGAGGCCCAGGAGAGTCTCGGCGTCGCGTCGTCGCGCCGGCCGCGCCACGGCTGCGACGAACGCGTGGGGGTCGGCGTCGGTCCAGGTGGTCGGGGGAGAGCCGGGCGTCATGGGGACAGTCTGCCCGCCCGAGCCCACGGGCACGTCAGCCCCTGTCGGTGAGCAGGGCGGTGAGGGCGTGCTGTCCGATCGGCACGAGCCGGGGGTGCAGGTCGGGGTGGGCCAGCAGGTTCGTCGCGTACAGCAGCGCCCAGCCGGCCGCCCGGTCCCAGGTCGCGTCGTCCCAGCCCTGGCCGTCGCGTGCCTGCGCCTGGACGGTGGCCCGGCAGGCGGCGCGCCCGGCGTCGTCGAAGCACAACCACAGCGCGCCGAGGTCGGATGCCGGGTCGCCGGACGTCACGTCGCCCCAGTCGACGACGGCGGCCAGCCGGTCGGGCTGCCCGTCGCGCCCCGGCGTCACGACGAGGTTGGCGGGGTGCGGGTCGCCGTGCAGCCACACGGGAGGGCCGTCGAAGACCGGCGCGTCGAGGGCTCGGTCCCACACGTGGCGCGCGGCGCCGCGCTGGTCCGCCGGAAGATGGCCGAGGCGCTCGTCCATCGCCGCCGGGTCCCGGGCTTCCGCCCGGTCTTGCAGCGCCACCCCGCGCACCGGGTTGGCGGGCGCGTCCTGCGGAGCCGGCTCGTGCACCGCGGCGAGGACCAGGCCGAGCTCTCGAGCCCAGGCGGTGCGCCTGGCCACGGGCGTCGACTCGCCGCTCGCCCCGGCGGCCCAGGGCACGACCACCCAGGACCACGGGTACCGGAGCGCGGGGCTCGGTCGGCCGACGCGGACCGGGGCCGGCACGACGACGTCGGGCACCACGGCGTGCAGCCGGGTGGCCAGCGCGGGGAGGGCGCGCACCTCGTGCTCCACGAGTGGCGCCGCGAGGGCTCGCCGGGGCAGCCGCACCGCGAGGTCGTCGCCGAGACGCACCATGACGTTGTCCCAGCCGTTCGCCGCGACGTGCAGGGGGAGGCCGGCCAGGTCGGGGTGCTGCTCCGCGAGCAGGGCGTGGACCAGGGCGACGTCGACGTCGATCTCCGCCTCTGGCACCGGCCCATCCTCGCACGTCGCCCGAGGCCACCGCCCGAGGCCGTCGTGGGTACGAAAAGGGCGGGAATCCTGTCGAGGATTCCCGCCCTTTTCGT
>NZ_JBSHCR010000017.1:11817-69368 GCF_053615895.1 Isoptericola sp. NPDC055881 | reverse complement strand
CCTCAAACCGGTGGTTTGAGGACCAAGTCAGCACGCTCGATGCACCGGCAGGGCCGGTCGGTGGTTCAGAGAGCCGGGAACCAGAGCCCGATCTCGCGGGCGGCCGACTCGGGCGAGTCGGAGCCGTGCACCAGGTTCTGCTGCACCTTCAGGCCCCAGTCGCGGCCCAGGTCGCCGCGGATCGTGCCGGGCGCGGCCTCGGTGGGGTTGGTGGCCCCGGCGAGGGAACGGAACCCGGGGATGACGCCCTGGCCCTCGGCGACGACGGCGAGCGTCGGGCCGGAGAGCATGAAGTCGACGAGCGGCTGGTAGAACGGCTTGCCCTCGTGCTCCGCGTAGTGCGCGGCGAGCAGCTCGGGCGTCGCCTGCTTGAGCTCCACCGCGGCGAGGGTGTAGCCCTTCGCCTCGATGCGCCGCAGCACCTCGCCGGACAGGCCGCGGCGGACGCCGTCGGGCTTGACGAGCACGAGCGTGCGCTCGAGCTGGGGGGCGGCGGGCTCGGCGGGCAGGGTTTCTGCGACGTCGGTCATGCGCCAAGCCTATCGGCGCCCACCCGGTGCTCCGTCCGGCTCCGACCGGATCCGTCCGCCGTCGCCTCCCCCTCCTGCCAGGACGGGGCCTGTCGCGCCGCCCGGTCGGACGACGAGACAGGCCCCGTCTCGAAGGCGTCAGAGGTTGGGCGCGGTCTCCGGGTGCTGGGCGTCGTAGTCCGCGCGCTCACGGTCGATGCGACCGCCGAGGCGCAGCGCCACGACCCACATGGCGACGAACACCACGCCGACGACGAACATCATCGGCAGCAGGAGCCCCGTCGCCAGCACCGGGACCTGCACGACCGACCCCGCGTAGTACCCCAGCGGCGTGCCGACCATGCGGGACATCACCAGCAGCACCACGAAGAGCAGGCCGACGACGGTCCACAGCGCCACCGGCGACTCGATGACCAGCGGTCCGCGCTCGTATCCGGAGTTGCGCAACCCGTAGAGGGCCACGCCCGCGAACAGCACCACGAACGCCTCCAGCTGCAGCATCATCGACGTGAACTGCACCTTGGCGGGCTTGCGGGGCTTGATGCGGTCCCCCGGGCGGGGGCGGTCGTCCTTGCTCACGACCCCACGATATCCGCGCGCTCGCGGGTCGCGGGACCGTCGGGACCGGAGCCGGCCTCCGCCGCTGCCGCGTCGCCCGCGATCCCGACCTCGTCCACGACCACGTCACCGGCCAGGTCCCCGCCCACGCCGCCTGCCGCGACGGCCTTGGCGGGGTCGGTCACCGCCTCGCCGCGCGCCACCATGCCGGCGACGTCGGAGAGCTTGATCACCGGCAGGAAGATCGCGAGCACCAGGCCCAGCACGATGAGAGGCAGGAGGTACCAGAACGACGGCGCCAGGGCGTCTGCGTACGCGTTGATGACGCCCGACTTGAAGGGCTCGGGCAGGCTCTGCACGAGCGCCGGGGTGAGCCCGGCCTCGCCCGAGCCCGCCGCCCCGGCAGGCGCCCCCGCGAAGACGTCCGTGAGGTTGTCCGTGAGGCGCGAGGTGAAGATGGTCGTGAACAGCGCGGAACCGACGGCCGCACCGATCTCGCGGAAGAAGTTGTTCGCCGACGTCGCGGTCCCGAGCTCGCGCGGGTCCACGGCGTTCTGCACCGCAAGGATGATCGTCTGCATGACGAGGCCCATGCCGGCGCCGAGCGCGAAGATCATCGCCCCGAACAGCCACATGGACATGTCCCCCGACAGGGTGGTCAGCCACACCATCGCGAGCCCGACGATGGCCAGACCCGCCACCGGGAACACCTTGTAGCGCCCGGTCTTCGAGATGGCGATGCCGGACGCGATCGAGGTCAGCATCATGCCGGCCATCATCGGGAGCATCAGCCAGCCGGACTCGGTCACGCCCGCACCGGTCGACATCTGCAGGAACGACGGGAGCAGCGCCATGGCCGAGAACATGCCCATGCCGAGCACCAGGCCGATGAGCGTGGTGATGGTGAACGTGCGGTTCTTGAACAGGCGCAGCGGGATGAGCGGCTCCGCGACCCGCGTCTCCACCACGATGAAGGCCGCGACGGCCAGCAGGGTCACGACGACGAGGCCCGACAGGCGCCAGTCGCTCCAGTCGTAGCCCTTCGACGAGAGCGACTTCCAGCTCGTGACGAGCACGATCCCGGTCGTGGCGACCGCCATCGTGACGATGCCGGCCCAGTCCACGGGTCGCGAGGAGCGGTGCGACGGCAGCTTGAGCGAGAACCACGCGATGGCGAAGGCGATGATGCCGATGGGGATGTTCAGCCAGAACGTCCAGCGCCAGCCCGGACCCTCGGTGAGCCAGCCCCCCAGGAGCGGGCCGAGCACCGCGGAGATGCCGAAGAGGGCACCCAGCGGCCCCATGTACTTGCCGCGCTCGGAGGCGGGCACGATGTCGGCGATGATCGACTGCGACAGGATCATCAGACCGCCGCCGCCGAGGCCCTGCACGGCGCGCCAGAGGACGAGCTCGGGCATGTTCTGCGCGAAACCGGCGCCGGCGGACGCGAGCGTGAACAGGCCGATCGCGACGAGGAACGGCCAGCGCCGCCCGTACAGGTCGCCGAACTTGCCGTACAGCGGCATGCCGATGGCGACGGCGAGGATGTAGGCCGTGATGACCCACCCCTGGTGCTCGACGCCGTTGAGCTCACCGACGATCGTGGGCATCGCGGTGCCGACGATCGTCTGGTCGAGGGAGGACAGGAACATCGACGCCATCAGGGCGCCGAAGATCAGCCAGACGGTGCGCTGCGTCAGGACGACGAGCGGCTTGTCCGGCGCGGTAGGAGCGGCATGGCTCATGGGACACCTCGGATCGGTGGCGCGCGGGGCGCCGGGTAGTGACGGAGCTGGGGGGAGGTCGTGGGGCGTGGCCGGGGTCAGGCCGTGAGGATCGCGGCGAGCCGGGCGAGGACGTGCGGCACGCGGTCGCCGACCTCGCCCGTGTGGTCGGTGCGGACCCAGTCGTCCATGGCCGCGCGGGTGACGACGAAGACGACCATGGCGCACATCTCCGGGTCGGCGGGCAGGGGGACGGCCTGGTGCCGCCGCTCGAACAGCGCGACCACCTGGGCCTTGTGGCGTTCGAACCAGGCGAAGTGCCGGCCGAGCAGGCGGGGCTCGCGCTGGAGGATCTCCAGCATCTGCTCTCCCTGGTGCTTCCCCGGTCCGGCGAAGGCGTCGAGCATCGACCGGACGAGCACCTCGAGGTCCGCGGTCAGGCGCCCGTCGGGGCCGCCGGCCGCGAAGGCCTCGCGGACCTGGGCGCCCAGCTCGAACGAGCCCTGGCCGAGCACGGCGTCGTCCTTCGACTCGAAGTAGTTGAAGAACGTGCGCGGCGAGATCTCGGCCGCCTCGGCGATCTCCTCCACGGTCACCGCGTCGAGCCCACGCTCGAGCACGAGGCGCTGGGCGGCGTCGACGATCGCGTCCGTGCGCGCGCGCTTCTTGCGCTCGCGCAGTCCGAGGTCACCGGTGGGAGGAGTCACCGGATAATGATGCACCCGCTGCAACATTGCACCAAGTGCAATGCCTGGTGATCGTCCTCACACCTCGCCGAAGCCACCCTCGATGAGCCCGGCCACGGTGGCGACCGCCTCCTGCGCGTCGGCGCCGCGGGCGGTCACCTCGACCTCGGTCCCGGCCGTCGTCCCGAGCGCCATGAGCTGCAGGACGCTCGTCGCGTCCACGCCCTGCACGGTGACCGGGCCGCCGAACGCGGCTGCCGCGCGGGCCACCACCGCCGCGGGACGGGCGTGCAGGCCCAGCGGGTTGCGGACGGCGACGCGCGCCGTCACCAGGTCGGCGGGCTCGGCCGGGGCCGGTGCGACGTCGCCGGCGGCAGGCACAGCTGGCACGGCGGGCACGGCAGGCACGGCTGGCGCGCCCGCCTCCTCCGCGGCCGCGAGCACCGCCTCGACGCTGCCGTCCTGCTGCGCCGCCACCGCCGCCGCCACGGCTCCCTCGACGAACGGCGCGTCGGCCAGGCGCACCCGGCCGGCCAGGTCGTCGTCCAGCTCCAGCGCCGTCTCGACGGTGAGCACGGCCGAGCCGAGGTCGGCCAGCACCACGACACCGTCGGCGCCCGGCAGCACGGTCGCGAGCGCCTCCTGCACGACCTCCAGGGACGTGCCCAGACCGCCCTCGCCGTCCCCCGCCCCGCACGCCACGACGACGTCGGGGGCCATCTCGCGGGCCAGCTCGGCCGCCCCCTCGGCGAGCCGCGCGGAGTGGGAGACCAGCAGCAGCCCGACGGTCATTCCGGGTCCGCCCCCGCGCCGTCCACGCCGTCGAGCGCCGCGTCCAGCGCCGCACGCAGCAGCAGCGCCGTCGAGCGGGCACCCGGGTCCTGGTGTCCCGCGCTGCGCTCGCCCAGGTAGGACGCACGGCCCTTGGTGGCCACGAGCGGCACCGTCGCGAGCGCCCCGGCGTCGGCCGCGTCCGCGGCGGCACGCAGCACCCCGACCGGGTCCTGCCCGGCGTCCGCGGCTACGGTGGCCGCCTCGACCGCCGGCGCGAGCGCGTCGACCATCGTCTTCTCCCCGACCTGGGCCTTGCCGCGCGACGTCACGCCCTCGAGCGCCGCCTCGAGCAGGACGACCACGCCCGACTCGTCCACGCTCGGGCGGGCGGAGCGCTTCGCGGCCCGCAGGAACGCCGTCCCGTACAGGGGTCCCGACGCGCCGCCGACCTTGGACATCAGCGTGGTGGCCACCAGCATGAGCACGTCACCGACGTCCGTGCGCTCCGCGGTGCCCGGCTCGTCGAGCTTGGCGACGACCGCCTGGAACCCGCGGTTCAGGTTCTCCCCGTGGTCGCCGTCCCCGATCTGCCGGTCGAGCTCGGTGAGCTCGTCCTTCGCCCCTGCCACGACGTCGGCGGTGCGCCGCACCCAACGCTCCGCCCAAGCCACGTCGAGCCCCATCCCCGCACGCCTCCTCGCCTCGGGACGCTCGTCGGCGCCCGTCACCAGTGCAACGCCGCCGTGCGCACCGGCGCGTCCCACAGCTCCCGCAGCTCGTCGTCCAGCCGCAGCACCGTGATGGACGCGCCCTGCATCTCCAGCGACGTCACGTAGTTGCCCACGAGCGACCGGGAGACGGTGACGCCGCGCTCCTCGAGCAGCCCGCGCGCTCGACCATAGACGACGTAGAGCTCCGACAGCGGCGTGCCGCCCATCCCGTTGACGAACAGGAGGACGTCGTCACCGTCCGCCAGCCGCAGGTCCTCGACGACCGGGTCGAGCAGCCGGCGGGTGATCTCGGTGGCGCCGGCGAAGGGAATGCGGTGGCGGCCCGGCTCCCCGTGGATGCCGATGCCGATCTCGACCTCGTCGTCGGGCAGGTCGAAGGACGCCTTGCCCACGTGCGGCACCGTGCAGGCGCTGAGGGCCACCCCCATGCTCCGCACGTTCGCCACCACGCGGCCCGCGACCTCGGTGACCGCGCCGAGGTCGTCGCCGCGCGCCGCGGCCGCGCCCGCGATCTTCTCGACGCACACGGTGCCGGCCACGCCGCGGCGGCCGGCGGTGTACAGGGAGTCCTCGACCGCGACGTCGTCGTTCACGAGGATCGTCGTCACCTGCGACCCCTCGGCCTCGACGAGCTCCACCGCGGTCTCGAAGTTGAGCACGTCACCGGTGTAGTTCTTCACGACGGCGACGACCCCCGCGCCGGCGTCGGCGCCCAGGATCGCGGGGACGATCTGGTCCGGCGTGGGTGAGGTGAACACCGCGCCCGGGACGGCGGCGTCGAGCATCCCGTCGCCGACGAACCCGGCGTGCAGCGGCTCGTGGCCGGAGCCGCCGCCGCTGACCAGCCCGACCTTGCCGGCCACGGTTCCGCCGGCCCGCGACACGTAGACGGGCTCCGTGTGCACGTCGACGAGGTCGGCGTGCGCCAGGGCGAACCCCGCGAGCGAGTCGGTGACCGCGTCCGCGGGGTCGTCGAGCAGCTTCTTCATGTCCTGCCTCCTCGGCTCCCGGCCTGCCCAGCACCGAGGCGGCCTGCCCCCATCCAACACCCGGCGGCGGCGACCCGCAGCGTCCCGGCCCCCCGCCCCGGCGACGTGGTGCAGGGGGTGGCGCGGGGGTCCTCAGCCCCGGCCGAGCAGGATCCGCGCGTCCGCGACGGTGATGACCGAACCCGTGACCAGGACGCCGCGCCCCGTGCCGACGCCGACGCGGTCGCCGCTCTCGGCGAGGTCCGCCGCGACCTGCAGCGCCTCGTCGAGGCGGGCCGTGGTGCGGACGCGGTCCTCGCCGAAGATCTCGCGGGCGACCTCCGCCAGGTCCTCGGGGTCCGCGGAGCGGTCCGAGGAGTTGCGGGTCAGCACCAGCTCGGTGAGCGCGGGCTCGAGGGTGGCCAGCAGGCCCTCCACGTCCTTGTCCGCCATGACGGCGACCACGCCGACCAGGTGCGGCAGGTCGAACTCCTCGTCGAGCGCGTCGACGAGCGCCTGCGCACCGTGCGGGTTGTGCGCCGCGTCGACCAGGACGGTCGGGCTGGAGCGCAGCACCTCGAGACGCCCCGGCACGACGACGTCCGCGAACGCGACCTCGACCACGCCGCCGTCGAGGGCGCGCCCGCCGAGGAACGCCTCGACCGCGGCCAGCGCCAGCAGCGCGTTGTGGGCCTGGTGCACGCCGTGCAGCGGGACGAGCACCTCGGTGTAGAGCCCAGCGGGGGTCCGGAGGTCCACGAGCTGACCGCCGACCGCCACCCGCCGCCCGGCGACCTCCAGCTCCAGGCCCTCGCGCAGCAGGTGCGCGGAGACCGCCGCCGCGCGCTCGCGCAGGATCTCCGCGACCACGGGCTCCTGCTCGGCGCTCACCACCGTGGCACCGTCCTTGATGATCCCGGACTTCTCCGTCGCGATCTCCGCGAGCGTCGAGCCGAGCCAGCGCTCGTGGTCGAGGCCGACGGGGGTGAGCACGGCGACCTCCCCGTCCACGACGTTGGTGGAGTCCCAGCGCCCGCCCATGCCGACCTCGATCACGGCGACGTCCACGGGGGCGTCCGCGAAGGCGGCGACCGCCATCACGGTGAGCACCTCGAAGAAGCTCAGGCGAGGGCCGCCGGCCTCCTGCGACTCGCGGTCCACCACGCCGATGTAGGGAGCGACGTCCTCCCACACCTCGACGAAGCGGGCGGCGCTGAGCGGCTCGCCGTCGACCTGGATGCGCTCGGTGACGCTGGTCAGGTGGGGCGATGTGAACAACCCCGTGCGCAGCCCGTGCTCGCGCACGAGGCGCTCGGTCATGCGCGCCGTCGACGACTTGCCGTTGGTGCCGGTGAGGTGGATCGCGCGGAAGGCGTGCTGCGGGTCGCCCAGCAGCTCGAGCACCCGCTGGACGCGCGCGAGCGTCGGGTCGATGTCGTGCTCCGGCGCGCGGGACATGATCTCGGCGTAGACCTCGCGCAACGACTCGGCGGCGACGGCGTCGTCGGCCGCCTGGCGGGCGGCCTGGCGCTCGGCCGCACGGGCCTTGCGCGCGGCGGACGAGGACTGGTGCTCAGCGTCGGGGGTCAGGTCAGAGGTCACGGTCCGAGGATAGGCGGTGCAGGCCGGCGCTCCTCCCCCGTGGGACCGGGGTCAGCGCGGCGCGAGCACGACGACCGGCGTCTCGCCGGCCCGGTGAGCCGCGAACCGGTCGACGTCGCCCCAGCCCCGGTGGCTCCCGACGAGGGCCCACAGCCGGTCGCGCTCCGGCCCCTGCGCCGCCGTCGCCCGGACGGGCCGCGCGCCGTCGACCGTGTCGACCTCGGCGTCGGGGTGCGCGCGCAGGTTGAGCCACCACGCGGGCGGCGGGTCCCCCCACCCGTTCATCGCCAGGGTGACGTACCGGCCGTCGTCCTCCACGTAGCCGAGGATCACGGCCCGTTCCTGCCCGGAGCGACGCCCGACGACGCGCAGGCGCAGCATGCCGAACCTGCCGCCGGGGGTCGGCCGGCGCAGCGGCCACCGCCCGCCGGTCAGCCGGTAGCCGGCACGCTGGAACGCCCACGCCGAGCGCACGAACCAGCGCGGCGGCACGAACGGGGGGCGGGCGTCGGGGGCGGGTGTCGCGTCCATGGCGGGGGGCTCCTCGCGGGGCGCCGGCGCCGGCGCGCCGGGCTGTCCTCAGGCTAGCCCGCCGCGTTGTCCCAGGCGCGCGGACGCGTGCCCTGCGCGAGGTCGGAGGGAACCTCGACCTCGCGCAGGGCACGGCGCGAGCGCGGCGCACAGACCGCCAGCAGGTTCAGCCGGCCGGAGTCTCCCGCTTGCTGACGCGCACCGTGCGCTCGCCGTCGCCTGCGGCCACCGCGACGTCGAGGGCGAGCGTCTCGCGGGCGATGAGCTCGCGGTGCCGCTCCACCGCGGGGACGTGCTCGGCCGGGACGGCGAGCTCCAGCGCGATGCGGTCGCTCACCTCGAGGCCCGCGGCCTTCCGGGCGTCCTGGACGTCACGGATGACGTCGCGCGCATACCCCTCGGCGCGCAGCGCGTCGTCCAGCGCGAGGTCGAGGACGACGAACCCGCCGCCGGGCAGCACGCTCGCCGCGACCTCGCCGCCCGCGCCCTCGGCGACGACGGTCGTCAGCTCGTACTCCGCCTCGAGGAGCGGCTCGTCGCCGGACTCGGTGGTCACGACCACCGTGCCGTCGTCGTCACGCCGCCACGCCCCGGACTTCGCGGCCTTGATGACCGACTGGACACCGCGGCCGAGGCGTGGGCCGGCCGCCCGGGCGTTCACGGCGAGGCGCTCGGTGATGCCGAACCGCTCGGACGCGTCGGCGTCGGCCTCGACGAGGTCGACCGCCTTGACGTTGAGCTCCGAGGTCAGCAGGCCGACGTAGTCCGCGAGCGCCGCAGGGTCCGGCACGGCGACCGTGAGGCGGGCCAGCGGCTGGCGCACCCGCAGCTGGTGCGCCTTGCGCAGCGCGAGCGCGCTGGACACGACGGCGCGCACCTCGTCCATCGCGGCGACCAGCTCGTCGTCGCGCACGAGGGCGGGCTCGATCGCGCCGCCTGCCTCGCCCGACGACGCGGGCCAGTCCGCGAGGTGCACGGACCGGCCGCCCGTGAGCCCCCGCCAGACCTCCTCGGTGAGCAGGGGCGCGAGCGGGGCCATGACCCGGGTCAGGGTCTCGAGGGCGGTGTACAGCGTGTCGAACGCGTCGGCGTCCTCGGCCCAGAAGCGGTCGCGCTGGGTGCGCACGTACCAGTTGGTGAGGACGTCCAGGTGCTCGCGCACCGACTCGCACGCGCCGGAGATGTCGTAGGCGTCGAGCTGCGACGTCACGGTGGCGACGAGGTCGTGCGTGCGCGCCAGCAGGTACCGGTCGAGCGCGGGCAGACCCGCGACCCGCTCCGCCGTGATGGGCTTCGCCGTGTAGCCCTGACCGTCCGCGGCGCTGTTCGCGTAGAGGGTGAAGAAGTAGTAGGTGCTCCACAGCGGCAGCAGCACCTGGCGCACGGCGTCGCGGATGCCCTCCTCCGTGACGACGAGGTTGCCGCCGCGCAGGATCGGGCTGGCCATGAGGAACCAGCGCATGGCGTCGGAGCCGTCGCGGTCGAAGACCTCGGACACGTCCGGGTAGTTCCGCAGCGACTTGCTCATCTTGCGGCCGTCGGAACCCAGCACGATGCCGTGCGAGACGGCGCTGCGGAACGCCGGCCGGTCGAACAGGGCCGTGGCGAGCACGTGCAGCGTGTAGAACCAGCCACGGGTCTGCCCGATGTACTCGACGATGAAGTCGCCCGGGTAGTGGTGCTCGAACCAGTCCGCGTTCTCGAACGGGTAGTGCACCTGGGCGTACGGCATGGAGCCCGAGTCGACCCACACGTCCATGACGTCCTCGACGCGGCGCATCGTGGACTTCCCGGTCGGGTCGTCGGGGTTGGGCCGCGTGAGGTCGTCGACGAACGGGCGGTGCAGGTCCGGCTCGCCGTCCGCGTTGAGCGGGAGGCGGCCGAAGTCGCGCTCGATCTCCTCCAGCGACCCGTAGACGTCGAGCCGGGGGTGCGCCGGGTCGTCGCTCTTCCAGACCGGCACGGGCGAGCCCCAGAACCGGTTGCGCGTGATCGACCAGTCGCGCGCGTTCTCCAGCCACTTGCCGAACTGGCCGTGCTGGATGTGCTCGGGCGTCCACGAGATCTCCTCGTTGAGCTCGAGCATGCGCTCCTTGATCTTGGTGACCTCGACGAACCACGACGACACGCCCATGTACATCAGCGGCTGCCGGCAGCGCCAGCAGTGCGGGTAGGAGTGCGCGTAGGACTCGCGGCGCAGCAGCACCGTGCCGGTCGTGGTGGAGCCGGCGTCGGCCTCGCCCCGGGTGCGGGCCTTGAGGTGGTCGATGATCGGCAGGTTCGCGTCGAAGACCTGCAGGCCCGCGTACTCCTCGACCGGGTGCGTGAACTTGCCGTCCGCGCCCACGGGCATGACGGACGCGACGCCCTCGCGGTCGCACACGACCTTGTCGTCCTCGCCGAACGCGCCGGCGCTGTGCACCAGGCCGGTGCCGTCCGTCGTCGTCACAAAGTCGGCCTCCACCACGCGGTGAGCCCGCTCGCGGCCCTCGTAGTAGGAGAACGGCGGCACGTAGGAGGTCTGGAGCAGGTCGCGGCCGAGCAGGTGCCCGACCACGCGCGGCGCCTCCTCGCCCTCGTCGGTGAGCTCGCGCGAGTACGCGTCCACGCGTGCCGCGGCGATCACGTACCGCTGCGACGTGCCGGTGAAGGACGACTCGACGACGGCGTACTCGATGTCCGGCCCGACCATGACGAGCAGGTTGGAGGGCAGCGTCCACGGCGTGGTGGTCCAGATGAGGAGCTTGTCCCCGGGCCGCACGACGTCCTGGCCGGCCGGGACGGTCGCGACGTCGAAGCCGACGGTCACGGCCGGGTCCTGGCGCGTCTGGTAGACGTCGTCGTCCATGCGCAGCTCGTGGTTGGACAGCGGCGTCTGGTCGTTCCAGCAGTAGGGCAGCACGCGGAAGTCCTCGTACACCAGGCCCGCGTCGTAGAGCTTCTTGAAGCCCCACAGCACCGACTCCATGTACGTGACGTTGAGCGTCTTGTAGTCGTGGTCGAAGTCGACCCAGCGCGCCTGGCGGGTGACGTAGTCGCGCCACTCGGACGTGTACTTCAGCACGGACGCGCGGCACGCCGCGTTGAACTTCTCGATGCCCAGCTCGAGGATCTCGTCCTTCGTCTTGATGCCGAGCTGGCTCATGGCCTCGAGCTCGGCGGGCAGGCCGTGGGTGTCCCAGCCGAACCGGCGCTCCACGTGCTTGCCGCGCATGGTCTGGTAGCGCGGGACGACGTCCTTCGCGTAGCCGGTGAGCAGGTGGCCGTAGTGCGGCAGGCCGTTGGCGAACGGCGGCCCGTCGTAGAAGACGAACTCGTTGCTGCCGTTCTCGCCCGCCGCGTTCTTCGCGACCGACGCACGGAACGTGTCGTCCCCCGCCCAGAACTCCAGGACCTCGCGCTCGATCGCCGGCAGGTCCGGGGACGCGGGGACGCCGGCGATGCCGAACGCGGCGCCCTGCTGTGCCGACGGCTGGTCGGGGGCGGACGAACGGTGCTGCGGATAGGCCATGGGTGGGCTCCTGGGAGAACGGGCGGGCGGGTGGTACGGGTCGGCGGTCGAGACGGTCGTGCTGCTGCCGTGCGAGGACGACGCCCCGCCCCGAAGGGCGCAGGAACCGCGGTACCACCCCGCTTGCGGACACCCTGCCGAGACCCCGGCACGGCGCCCGCCGCTCGTTCACGGCTGTGACGGGCCTACCCGTCCGGTTCTACTGAGAGCGGGGTCCGCTCCGTTCTTCCGGAGGCTCGCCGGTGATGGCCGGGTCGACGCCTGTGCCTCCATCGTAGCCAGGCGCGCAAGCCTGGCACCCACGCACTCGTCGCGTTGGTCGGGACGGTCGTGGGCGCACGGCCGGCGCTGAGACCCGGTCAGGCGATCGTCACCGGGATGGTGTGCCAGCCGGACGCACCGTCGGGCGCCGGCGGAGCCTCGGTCTCGACCTGCACGTTCCCGTCGGCGTCGGTCGCGCGCACGGCGACGACGTGTTCGCCGGGCGTCGCGTGCCAGTCGTGGCGCCACTGGCGCCACGTGTCCGGGCCGACGGTGTCCGCGAGCTCCGCCTCCGTCCACGCGCCGTCGTCCACCCGCACCTCGACGCGCGCGATCCCGGTGTGCTGCGCCCACGCGACCCCGGCGAGGGTCACGGTGCCTGCGGGCAGGTCGTCGCCGGGACGGGGCACGTCGATGCGCGACGACAGCTTGATCGGTCCGAGCGCCGACCAGCCGCGCGGCGTCCAGTAGCCCTGGTCCGCGGCGAAGGTCGTGACCTTGAGCTCGGTGACCCACTTGGTCGCCGACACGTACCCGTACAGGCCCGGCACCACCAGCCGCGCGGGAAAGCCGTGCTCGGGCGGCAGCGGCTCGCCGTTCATGCCGACCGCGAGCAGGCTCTGCCGGCCCTCCTCACGCAGCACCTCCAGCGGCGTGCCGGCGGTGAACCCGTCCGTGCTGCGCGAGAGCACCATGTCCGCCCCGGCCTGCGGCCTCGCGCGAGCCAGCAGCTCCCGCACGGGGTAGCCGAGCCAGCGGGCGTTGCCGATCAGGGAGCCGCCCACCTCGTTCGAGACGCAGGTCAGGGTGACGTCGTGCTCCTCGAGCGGCAGGGCGAGCAGGTCGTCCCAGGTGAGGGTGAACGGCTCGTCGACGAGACCGGTCACCGACAGCGTCCAGTCCCCCGGGTCCACCTGCGGCACGATCAGGGCCGTGTCGATGCGGTAGAACTCCGGGTTCGGGGTCACGTACGGGGTGAGGCCCGCGACGCGGAGGTCCGCTCCGGCGGGCACGGGCGGTGCCGTGGTCGCGGGTCGCGGCAGCCGGATCGCCTCGCGCGCGGCCTGCACCGCCCGGCCCCCGGCCGAGACGACGCGCGAGGCGCCCAGCGCGACGACGGCTCCGGCGGCCGTGATGCCGGTCCACTGCAGGAAGCGGCGCCGGTCCATCGCCGCGCGGTGCTCGCCGCCGGGGCGCTCGTCCGCGGCGAACCACTCCTCGACGCGGCGCAGCAGCGCGCTCAGGAGCGCGATCGCGACCACGCCGCCGACGAGGCTGGGCAAGGCCCAGGCGATGCCCGCGCCGGGGCGGCGCGCGGCGACGATCGCCGCGGCCGCGCAGACGGCACCCAGCAGCACGGCGCCCCACGGCGGGCGACGCCGTTCGAGGACGCCCACGAGCGCGGCGCCCGCCAGCGCGACGACACCCATCGTGGCGAGCAGCACGGCCTTGTCGGCGGTCCCGAACCACGAGACCGCGAGGTCCTTGAGCCAGCCGGGGACGCCGTCGACCACGGCCCCGCCCGCGGCGACGACCGGGCTCGACGCCGGGTCGACGACCGCCGCCGCCAGCTCCGCGACCGCGAGCCCCGCACCCGTCGCGACGACGCCCGCGAGGGCGGACCACCACCCGTCCCGTCGTCGCGGCTCGGGCGTGGCCGCCGGCCCGGGCTCCCCGGGCGTGGTGCTGCTCATGCCCTCAGCGTCCCACCTCGCGGAGCCGCCACCTGGACGGACGACCGGTCCGTCACGTGTCCGTAAGGCGCCCGGTGCCCCCTGCGTCGGCCTGCGGCACGCCGGGGTCCGGCCAGCCGGCGAGGTGGCCGAGCCAGGCGATCGCCAGCCACGTCCCCTGCACGACGATCTCGAGGTCCGGACCGACGACCGTGGCGTCGCAGCGGGTGTCGAGCGTCGTCGCGCCGTGCTGCCCGGGCGCGACGACGAGCGAGCGCAGCGAGAGTGCGGCGGGGTCCAGGACGACCTCGCCACGGGGTGCCGGGAGCTCGACCCGGAACCGGCCGGCGGTCGCCCACAGGTGCGGACGGCCCGCCCAGGAGGCGGGCGCCCACGGCGCGGTGCCTCCGACGACGATGCACGGGAGGTCGGCGACGGGCTGCGCGGGGTCGCGGGGCACGCGGGGTGCGTCGGTGCCGAGGCGGGAGAGGTCGGACACCCCGCCCGTGCCGCCCGCGACCGACACAGCGAGGTCGACGGCGGCGCTCACCAGGCCCACGGCCGCCCCGGCGCCCGCCCGCGCCCCGAGGCGCCGCCGCCGGGGTCGGCGCCACGAGATCGTGTCCTGGACCCGTGGCCTCATCATGGCTGCGAAGGTAGCGCGTCGAGGAGGGTGCGTCGAAGGTCGCGGGGCGACGGCCGCGGCCGGGTCAGGCGTCGGCGGCTGCCCGTCCCGGTCGCGGCACGCCGGCGAACACTGACTGCCCCAGCCATCGCGGCACCTGGCGGCGCACCGCCTCCGGGCCGTCGAGCACGACGTCCCGCGCTCGCAGCGCGCCGTCCCAGGTGACGTCGCCGCGCCACAGGCGGGTCAGCGTGCGCAGCGGCGTCGTCACCACCACCGCGGTGTCGTAGCCAGGGTCGTAGTCGCACACCTCGACCTGCCCGTCCCGCACGACGATCCACCACCGCGACACGCGCGGGGCGACGTCGGTGAGGGCGAACGCGACCACCGTGCGCTCGCGGGGCCACGCGGCGACGTCGATGGTGCGCCGCATGTCCCACAGCAGCAGGTGCGGGTCGAGGTCGGCCTCGCCGAGGCCCCCGACCCACCGCGTGCCCCACGCGCCGAGCGCCTCCACCACCGGGCGCAGCTCCTCGCCGGCCGGGGTGAGCACGTAGCGGGCGTGCCCTTCGTCACCGGTGCGCCGCACGACGCCCGCCCGCTCCAGGGTGCGCAGGCGCTTGGCGAGCAGCGTCGGTGACATCTTCGGGTTGCCGCGCCGCAGCTCGTTGAACCGGGTGCTGCCCAGCAGCAGCTCGCGCACGACGAGGAGCGTCCAGCGCTCGTCGAGCACCTCCATCGCCTTCGCCACGGGGCAGAACTGGCCGTAGCCCGCCATCCCCCCAGTGAACGCCCGCCGGACGCGGCGCCGCCAGTACAGATCCAGGACTTCGCCCGGTCCAGATCTGGCACTGGATGCGAGGCGACGCCGCACGCACCGTGGAAGGAAGGCAGAAGAGCCCCGCACCGAAGGAGACCCTCATGAGCATCACCGAACCCGGGACCGCCCCCGCCGAGCTGCTCGACGCGGTCCGCACGAAGCACCGCGCCGTCTGGGAGTCGGGCGACTACCCGGCGGTCGCCGACCAGGTCATCCCGTCCCTGGGCGCCGTCCTCGTCGAGGCGTGCGACGTCGGTCGCGGCGACCACGTGCTCGACGTCGGCGCCGGTTCCGGCAACGCCTCGATCCCGGCAGCCCTGGCGGGGGCCGACGTCGTCGCCTCGGACCTCTCCCCCGCGCTGCTCGACGCCGGACGACGGCGGGCCGCCGACCTCGGCGTCACCCTGCGCTGGGAGACGGCCGACGCGCACGCGCTGCCCTTCGGCGACGGCGCGTTCGACGTCACCCTGTCCTGCGTGGGTGTCATGTTCGCGCCCTTCCACGAGCTCGCCGCAGGCGAGCTCGCCCGGGTCACGCGGCCGGGCGGCACCCTCGGGAACATCGCGTGGACGCCCGGCGGGTTCATCGGCGAGATGTTCGCGACTCTCAAGCCGTATGCGCCCCCGCCCCCGCCCGGTGCGTCGGCGCCGCCGCTGTGGGGCACGGAGGAGCACGTGCGGACGCTCCTCGGTGACCGCGTCGCCGACGTCCGGGCCGAGGTGCGCGGGCTCGTCGTGGACCGGTTCGCCGACGGCGCCGCGTTCCGCGACTTCTTCAAGGCGACCTACGGGCCGACCATCGCGACGTACCGCCATCTCGGGGACGACGACGCCCGCGCGGCGCAGCTCGACGAGGCGCTCGCCGACCTCGGCGACCGGCACCTGCGCGACGACGGCACGATGACGTGGGAGTACCTGCTGGTCCGCGCGACCAGGGTCTGAGCCGCGGCGCCGTGCGGCGCGGTCAGCGGAGGAGGCGGTGACGGACGCGGGCGAGCTCCGCGTCCGTCACGCCGTGCGCACGCAGGTAGCCCGCGGGGTCCACCCCGTCGAGGACCTCCTCGAGCGCACGCGCGACGTCGCGACACCAGGCCGTGAGCTCCGCAGGCCCCCGGTGCGGCTCGTCCCAGCCGGGCACCGTGGCGGCGCGCTCGTTGTTGGCGCGGACGGCGAGCAGGTAGTCGTCGACGATCACGCGTCGCGGCACGCCGACCAGCGTGAGCAGGAGGGCGGTGATCATGCCGGTCCGGTCGCGACCACCCGCGCAGTGGTAGACGACGGCACCGTCCGGCGCGGCGGCGAACACGTGGAACACCTCGGCGACGAGGCCGGGCCAACGCTCCAGCACGGTCGGGTAGTAGCGGGGCGTGTGGAGGTGCGGCGCCCAGTCCCGCATGAACTCCTCGTCGTCCGGGTCCTCGACCGGCAGGGCGTACCGCACCACCGAGGGCGGCAGCTCCAGCGGCTCGACCTCCGCGGCGTTGCGCAGGTCGACGACGGTGCGGACGCCGGCAGCGGCTATCGCCGCCAGGCCGTCCGGTCCGGCGTCGTCGAGCCGCGACGTGCGATAGAAGCGGCCAGGGCGCGTGCGGCCACCGTCGCCGGTGGGCAGCCCGCCCAGGTCCCGGGCGTTCGGCAGCGCTCCCCAGCGCACGGCGCGCGCGTCGACCGGCGGTGCGGCAGGGACGGTGGGCGAGACGGGAGCGGCCGGGAGGGTCACAGGCGCCAGTCAACCGCACGGCACCGCCGGCGCGTACTAGGCTCGGCGGCGGATCACGGGCACGACTCTGGCCCGTCGGCGCGACCCGGGCTGTGGGCCGCGGTTCCACCGGTGCGAGATGCCGCGCCGTCGGACGACGACACAGACGACGACACCTCTGGAGCTTTCGCGTGCCCCGCCTCCCCCGCACCGCCGTGCCCGGCGCTGCCCTCCTCGCCCTGTCCCTCGTGACCCTCGCGGGCTGCGCCCAGGACCCCGCCGACGCCGCCGCGTCCCCCGCAGCCTCGGACCGAGCCGGCGCCCAGGGCACCAGCTATCCGCTGACCGTCGAAAACTGCGACACCCGCACCACCGTGGACGCCGCGCCACAGCGTGTCGTGACGATCAAGTCGAGCACCACCGAGATGCTCCTCGCGCTCGGGCTGGGCAACCGCATCGTGGGTTCCGCGTTCCTCGACGGCCCGGTGCCGGACTCGCTCGCCGACGCGGCGGCCGGCGTCCCCGCCGTCACGAGCCCGATGGCCGACCAGGTCCCCGGCGCCGAGGCGGTGCTCGGGCTGGAGCCCGACCTCGTGTACGCCGGCTGGGAGTCGAACCTGACGGCCGACGGTGCCGGCGACCGGGACACGCTCGCCAAGCTCGGCGTGGCGACCTACGTCTCGCCCGCCGCGTGCAAGTCCCCGGGAGCGATGCCCGACCCCCTGACCTTCGACGACGTCTTCGCCGAGATCGCCGAGGTCGGCACGATCTTCGACGTGTCCGACGCCGCGGACGACCTCGTCGCCGCCCAGCGCAAGACCCTCGTGTCCGTCACCCCGGACGACCGCGGCCTCACCGCCCTGTGGTACTCCTCCGGCGACGACATCCCGTACGTCGGCGCCGGCATCGGGGCCCCGCAGATGATCATGGACGCCGTCGGCCTGCAGAACGTGGCGGCCGACGTGCACGACACCTGGACCTCGTTCTCGTGGGAGCAGGCGATCGACGCCGACCCCGACGTCATCGTGCTCGTCGACGCGACGTGGAACTCCGCCGAGCAGAAGATCGAGCGGCTCGAGTCCAACCCGGCCACGGCGCGGATGACCGCCGTGCGCGAGGGCCGGTACCTCACCGTGCCGTTCCCGGCGTCGGAGGCCGGCGTGCGCAACGTCGACGCCGTCGTGGACCTCGCCGACCAGCTGGCGGGCCTCGACCGGTGACCGTCGAGACACGGCCGGCGCCGCCGTCCACGGCCCCGCCGACGTCCGCCCCGCGGCGTCGCGGCGCCGCGTGGTGGCTGCCCGCCGCGGCCGCCGTGCTGGTCGGCACCGTCCTGGTGTCCGTGACCATCGGGCCGGTCGACCTGTCCGTCGCGGACGTGTGGCGCTCGATCGCGACGCACCTCGGCCTCGGCGGGTCGCTCGGTCTCGAACCGCTCGGGGCGCTGCCCGACGGCATGGTCTGGGAGCTGCGGCTGCCGCGCGTCCTGACGGCGGCGGCGGTGGGCGCCGGGCTCGCGGTCTGCGGCGTCGTCATGCAGTCCTTGACGCGCAACCCGCTGGCCGACCCCTACCTGCTCGGCCTGTCGTCGGGCGCCTCCCTCGGGGCGGTGCTCGTGCTCGTCGCCGGCCTGACCGTGCTGCTGCCCCTCGCGGCGTTCGGCGGCGCGGTGGCGGCGCTCGCCGCAGCGCTCGGGCTCGCCGGGGCGATCGGCACCATCACGCCCACGCGCACCGTCCTCGCCGGGCTCGCCGTGAGCCAGCTCGCCGCCGCCGCGACGAGCTTCGTCATCTTCTGGTCCGCGACGGGCGACTCCTACCGCGAGATCCTGTCGTGGCTCATGGGTTCGGTGGCCGGGGCGACGTGGACGTCGGTCGCCATCACCGGGGTCGCGGTGCTCGTGCTCGGCACGCTCCTCGCCTCGACGGGGTCGGTCCTGGACGCGTTCACCTTCGGTGACACGGCGGCCGCGGCGCTCGGCGTGCCCGTCGCGCGGGTGCGCTGGCTGCTGCTGGTCGGCGTCGCGCTCCTCACCGGGGCCCTGGTCTCGCAGTCGGG
This sequence comes from Isoptericola sp. NPDC055881, assembly GCF_053615895.1. Taxonomy (NCBI): domain Bacteria; kingdom Bacillati; phylum Actinomycetota; class Actinomycetes; order Micrococcales; family Promicromonosporaceae; genus Isoptericola; species Isoptericola sp. NPDC055881. The sequence goes on along the minus strand of NZ_JBSHCR010000017.1, from coordinate 50,618 downwards.
GTCCATCGGCTTCGTCGGCCTGATCCTGCCGCACGCCGTCCGTCTGCTCACCGGTGCGCGGCACCGGCTGCTGCTGCCGCTGTCGGCGCTGTGCGGAGCGTCGTTCCTGGTCTGGGCCGACACCCTGGCGCGCACCGTGTTCGCCCCGCGCGAGGTCCCGGTGGGGATCGTCACGGCGGCCGTCGGCGCCCCGGTGTTCGCCCTCCTGCTGTGGCGCGGCCGGAGGATCGCATGACGGCCGAGACGCGCTTCGACGCTCCGGCGGGCAGCCCGACCGACCGTGCGGGGCTGGACGCCGCCCGCGTCTCGTGGTCCGCCGCAGGCCGGCTGATCCTCGACGGCGTGGACGTCACCGCGCCGCCCGGCGCCGTGAGCGGTCTGCTGGGCCCGAACGGGTCGGGCAAGTCGACCCTGCTGCGCGTCGTCGCCGGCGTGCAACCTCCCTCCGGCGACGGGGCCGCAGCACCCCGCGTCACGTTGGCAGGGACGGACCTGCTCGGGCTGCCGCGCCGCCGTCGCGCGCGCACCGTCGCCTTCGTCGAGCAGGAGGCGTCCACGGAGCTGCCGGTCACGGTGCTCGACGCCGTCCTGCTCGGGCGCATCCCGCACCGCTCGCTCCTCGCCGGGGACTCCGCCGCGGACCGGGCCGCGGCCCTGGCCGCGCTCGACGAGGTGGGCGCGGCCGCCCTCGCCGGCCGTGAGGTCACGACCCTCTCCGGCGGCGAGCGCCAGCGCGTGCACATGGCGCGGGCCCTCGCGCAGGAGCCGACGCTGATCCTGCTCGACGAGCCGACCAACCACCTCGACATCGCCGCGCAGCTGGACGCGCTGCGCGTGCTGCGCCGTCTCGCCGACCGAGGCGTCACGGTGCTGGCGGCCCTGCACGACCTGCAGCTCGCGGCACAGCACTGCGACCACGTGGTGCTGCTGTCCGGCGGGCGCGTCGTCGCCGCCGGGGAGGTGCGCGACGTCCTCGTGCCCGACGTCCTGGACCCCGTCTACGGCGTGCGCACCGAGGTGCTCACCCACCCGCGCACCGGGCGGCCGGTGCTGACGTTCGCGCCGCGCTGACCGCTCCGGCGGGCTACCGGCGGCCGAGCTCGATCGCCGGGCAGCGGTCCATGACCATGTCGAGGCCGGCGGCGCGCACCCGCGCGGCGGCGTCCTCGTCGATCACGTCCAGCTGGAACCAGACGGCCTTAGCGCCGATCGCGACCGCCTCGTCCGCGACGGCACCCGCGAGCTCGGAGCGGACGAACACGTCCACGACGTCGACGGGGAACGGGACGTCGGCCAGGCTGGCGTAGCCCTGCTCGCCGTGCACCGTCTCGGCGCCCGGGTGCACGGGCACGACCCGCTTGCCTGCCTGCTGCAGCACGCGCGCGACGCCGTACGCGGCGCGCTCGGTGTTGTTCGACAGGCCGACGACGGCCCACGTGGTCGTGTCGGCGAGGAGCCGGTCGACGGTCGCCGTCTCGCTCTCGCTGGTGGTGCTGTCGTGCTGCCCGGCGGCGTCCGTGGTCATGTCCGGTGCAACCGTGGCGTCGAGCGGCCTGTTCCAGTCCTGCGGGTCCCTGATCCTCATGCCTGCTCCCCTCTCGTCCGTTCCCTCGTCCCTGTGGTCGTCACACCAGCGCCAGGCAGGCGAGCGCGCACGACGCGGCGCACGCGACGGTGCGCACGTGGTTCCACCGGGTCCACGGCCGGTGGAACGCGGCCCACCCGGCGGCGTCGCGGCGGGCGGCGAGCCGGTCGTTGAGCGGCACGTTGCCGGCCGCGGTGACGCCCAGCATGCCCACCAGCACCACGACCGCGCTCGCGACGACCCACCATGCGCCGTCGTCCCCGCCGGCGAGACCGACCACCGCCGTCGCGACCGGCAGCAGGACCGCCGCGCCGAACAGCGTCATGAACGGCGGCCGTACCGCCTCCTCGTTGATCGCCGCCATCGCGGTCGCGGCGTCGGCCGGGGCGAGTCGGCGCAGGCCGGCCAGGACGAACGTCGAGAACGCCGCGAACACCCCGCCCGCCAGGCCGGTGACCAGCGCCGTCAGCACGACGAGCACGTCCCAGAGATTCATGGGGCCCAGTCAACCAGCGGAGCGGGCCGGGGCGCAGCAGGATGGACGGCATGCCCGTGCCTCCCGCCGTCGCCAAGGCCACCAAGCGCTTCAACCCCTACGCCCTGAAGATCAGCTCGCGCGTCCCGCCGTGGGCCACCCTGCACCACGTGGGCCGCAAGAGCGGGCGCGAGTACCGCACCCCCGTCGTCGCGTTCGCCGCCCGCGCACCGATCGACACCCGCGTGGAGCGACCGGGCGACCCCGTCGAGATCGGCGAGTACCGCGACGTCCTCGTGCTGCACCCCCTCCCCTGGGGCCCCGACGTCGACTGGTGCCGCAACGTCCGCGCCGCCGGGTCCTACCGGCTGACCCGCAAGGGCGTGGACTACCGCGTCGACGAGCTGCGCGTCGTCGACGGCGACCACGGCCGCGGGCTGCTCGACGGCGCCGTCGGCTCGATGACGGGCGTCATCGGGATCCAGGCGTTCCTGGTGGGGCGGCTGCGGCGGCCACCTGCCGACGCGTCGTAGGGATCGAGCCCCGTGTGGACCGGGTGGGCCGTCGAGCCCGCGCTCAGCCCTCGGGGGCGGGCCCGGCCACCAGGGCGAGCGTCTCTTCATAGCGTCCACCGAAGTCGATGCGCGTCACGTCGTCGGGATCGAGCGACCGCGTCTTGCGGTGCCACTGGCCCTGCGTGTCGACCTCCAGGAGACGCAACCTCCTGTCATCGACAGAGACCAACGAACCGACGTAGCAGATGTCGGGTCGGTCGAGCTCCACGAAGGTCGCGCTCATCGGTGCGAGGGCAGCCGCGGAGGTCGCTGCGCCCCGGAGATCGTCGAGAGCCACGTCGGGGACCTGCGGCGGCCATTCCGCGCGAGCACGCAGGGCCTTGATGGTGAAGCTGTCGTGATCCGGCTCCACGGTGACGGCCTGGATGTCCTTGAGCCTCAACAGCGTCCAGCCGTCGAGGCTGACGCGGTCATCCAGCTGCGCGAGCGCCACCCAACGGGCACCGACGCCGACCACGAACCCTTCGATGTGGTCCGCGCCGCGTATCCAACGCCGCACGCCCACCGCGAGCCGCTCCTGGCTCGCGCGCTCCAGGCGTTCACGGACCGCCTTCTTGTCGCAGGGCGGCCTCGGCTTCTTGCTCGGCATGGAGCCCATGATGCCCCTCGACGATGCACCGTCGACGACGTGACCTGCGGAGCGACGACAGGTGGGCGAACAGGGCAGGATGGCCCCATGACCGCACCGCTGTGGATCACCGGCGACCCTGAGACGGACGCGCTGCTGAGCGACGACATGTTCGCGCTCCTGGTGGGCATGCTGCTGGACCAGCAGACTCGTTAGCCATGGACCGCCGCGATACGTCGATCGACGGCTATCGGTTCGTCGGTCGGGGACCGAGCGCCACGGGCCCGGGACCGGGCTGGACCATGCGACCCGATCTGTACGCTCGTTGCATGCGGTGCGAAGACCTGCTTGGTCTTGATCCTTCCGCCGACGCCACCTGCCGATGCGGACGGCTCTACAAGGACACGAGCTACGGGCGTTTCGGTTCGGCCGACGGCGACGACGACATAGCCATCTTCATCGCCACCTAAAGCCGCGCGACCGTGCCATCGATACGCACAATTCACAAAAAGCAGCCGCGAACCGAAAGACGAGGGTATGGAGCGAGTTGAGGTCGAGCTGTTCAGCGATCCGGGCAACGACGCAGTCGTACGCATGCCAGGCCGTCGCTTCCCCGGCGTCCTCATCCAGGGCGACAGCCCGCATGAACTCCGCGAGAACGTGCAAGCAAGCCTGGAGCTCGTGACAGGTCGCCGGATCTCAGATGCTCGGGACGAACTACAGGCGCTCGTCGCGCAACTCGACAAGTCACTGGACCGATACGAAGCAGCGCTGGCCGCGCACAGGCTCCCGCTTCCGTTCCGCCGCACGTGAGGCCGCCACTCACTCTCAGTCGGAACTCCGGCCCAAGCGTTTTCGAGCACACCCCGTCTGGTCGACGATGGGATTCATGACAACAAGGCTGTGGATCACCGGCGACGCCGAGACAGACCAACTGCTCAGCGATGACCTTTTTGCCCTACTTTGCGGCATGCTTTTGGACCAGCAGTACCCGATGGAGCACGCGTTCGCCGGGCCGCGCAAGATCCGCGACCGGCTGGGCAGCATCGACCCGCAGGCGGTGGCGGACGCCGACCCGGACGAGTTCGTGACGCTCGCGACCACGCCGCCGGCCATCCACCGGTACGGGAGGTCGATGGCCGCGCGCGTGCAGGCGCTGGCCCGCGCCATCGTCGACGACTACGACGGCGACGTCGCCGGGCTCTGGACGTCGCCGGGCGCGGAGGGGCCGGCCACGGGCGCCGAGGTCCTGACCCGGCTGCGCGCGCTGCCCGGTTTCGGGGAGCAGAAGGCCAAGATCTTCCTGGCCCTGCTGGGCAAGCAGCGCGGCATCCGCCCTACTGGGTGGCAGGAGGCGGCGGGGCACTACGGCGACGAGGGGTCGCGGCGGTCGATCGCCGACGTCACGAGCGCGGAGTCGCTGGCGGAGGTGCGCACGTTCAAGAAGGCGCAGAAGGCGGCGGCCAAGGCTGCGAAGCAGGGCTGACGACGCTCGCCGGACTCGACCGGTCACCCTGGCCAGGCCCTTCGGCGGAGGTGGCGCCGTGCGGCGTCAGAGCATCGGCCCCGGCGTCCACCCGGCGGCACGCAGCCGTTCGAGCAGGGGGCGGTGCGGGACGGCGTACGCCGTGCCCCGATGGCCGACCGTCGTCGTGGCGGTGAGCACCGACGCGAGCAGCGCCTCCTCGACGGCGTCCATGGCGGCGGCGAACAGCGGGTCCAGCGCGTCGTCCGGCACGAGGGGCAGCGCCGGGTCAGCGGTGCTGAACGCCAGCCCGTAGTCGCCGCTGCCGTGGGTGAAGTCGGCGCCCACGCGGCCCATGGCGAACACCGCCCGGCGGGCGACGCGCTCCAGGCGGCGCGCGTCGAGCGGCGCATCCGTGGCGACGACGATCATGCAGGAGTTGCCGTCGATCGCCTCCGATCCGTTCGGCACTGCGTCAATCCCTTCGGCACGAAGACCTGCCAAAGGGATCGACTCCGTGCCGAACAGATCCGCGGCGGGCATCCGCACGCCTCGCACGGTGAGCGTGCCGGAGAAGTTCGACTGCACCAGGGCGCCCACGGTGCGAGCGGCACCCGCCACGTCCACCCGGCGCGACGCCGTCCCGATGCCGCCCTTGTAGCCGAGGGCGGTGGTGCCCGCGCCGGCCCCGACGCACCCCTGGGCGACCGGGCCGGGTGCCGCGCCGTCGAGCGCCGCCAGCACATGGGCCTCCGTGAGCGGGCGGGCGCGGATGTCGGACAGGTACCCGTCGTTCGTCTCCCCCACCACCGGGTTCAGGGAGCGCACCTCCTCGTACCCCGGCCACGCGAGCACGTGGGTCACCAGGGCGTCCGCCGCACGGAACGCCGACAGGGTCGCCGTGAGCACGATTGGCGTCTCGATCGCCCCCAGCTGCGCGACCTGCGTCGCGCCGACCAGCTTGCCGAAGCCGTTGCCGACGAACAGCCCGCAGGGCAGCGAGCGACGCTGTCCAGGACCCGCCCCGAGCACGTCAGGCACGACGGCGGTGACTCCGGTGTGCAGCCGCTCGCCGTCGTGCAGCGTGGTGTGCCCCACGCGCACGCCCGCGACGTCCGTGATCGCGTTCACCGGTCCGGTCGGCAGGTCGCCCACGACGACGCCGAGCTCACGCGGACCGGGGCGGGCGGCGCCCGCACCCGCCGTCATCGGTGCGTCCCCGCGGGGACGAGGGCCACCGGGTGCATGTCGCGCCACGTGCGGGTGCCGTCGACCAGGTCCTGGACGTGCTCGCGGAAGCGCGGGCAGGCCGCGATGTCGTGCGCCCGGCACGCCAGCGCATGCTCCGTCATGTGCCGGGAGCGGTCGATCTCCTCCTGGCGTCGGTCGAGCTCGGCAAGGTGCGCCGTGAGGATCTCGTGCCGGTCCCGCGCGCCCTGCCCGGACGACCCGGCGTCCAGCAGCACCTGGATCTGCTCCAGGCTCATGCCCGCGACCTTGGAGCTGAGGATCGTCGCGACGCGCACCACGTCGTCCGTCCCGTAGCGGCGCCGCCCCCCGGCGTCGCGCGACGGGGAGAGGAGGCCGACCTCCTCCCAGTAGCGCAGCACGTGCGTCTCCAGTCCGAACCGCTCCGCCAGCTCGCCGACGCTCCAGGTCGCGTCCTCGGCACCCCTTGACTTCATGTTGACATGAAGTCACAGGCTGGGGTCAGCACGCAAGCCCGACCATGCGACCCACCACACCACCGACCACGCCACGGACCACGAGGAGACCCCATGAACGCCACCCCCGGCACCGCGCCGCACAACACGCACGACACCCTGCACGACGTCGTGATCGTCGGCGCCGGCCCGGCCGGTCTCGCCGCCGCGCTGATGCTCGGCCGCACGCACCGCGACGTCGTCGTGCTCGACTCCGGCGTCTACCGCAACGACCCCACGGACGCGATGCACAACGTGCTCGGCTTCGACGGCGCGAAGCCGTCCGAGTTCCGCGCCGCGGCACACCAGACCCTCGCCGCCTACGACACGGTCGAGCTGCGCCGCGCGACGGCGCACGAGGTCGCGCCGCTCGACGCCGCACGCCCGGCGGACGGGTTCGTGGTGCGCACCGACACCGGAGACGTCGCCGCACGACGGCTGCTGCTCGCCACCGGCGTGCGTGACGAGCTGCCGGACACCCCTGGCCTGGACGCCCTGTTCGGCACGGTCGCCGCGCACTGCCCGTACTGCCACGGGCACGAGTTCTCCGACACCCCGGTGGCGATCCTCGGCGCCGGCCCGCACGCCCCGCACGTGGCCGGGCTGATCGAGCGCATCGCGAGCCGGGTCGTCGTCCTCGCCGACGGCGCCGACGTCGACCCGGAGCTCGCCGCGGCGCTGGCCGCGCGCGGCGTCGCGGTCCGGCCCGAGAAGGTGCTCCGCCTGGAGCCCGTGACGCTGCCCGGCGGCCACCCGGGGGCGCGCGCCGTGCTGGACGGTGCCGCGCCGGAGGAGCTCGGCGGCGTGATGGTCGCTCCGACGCTGCACCAGTCGGCTCCGTTCGCGGCACAGCTCGGCCTGGAGCTGCGCGCGTCCGGGTGCGTGGCCGTGGACGCGACGGCACGGACCAGCCTCCCTGGTGTTCTCGCGGCGGGCGACCTCGCGCACACCGCGGACTTCCCCATGCCCGTGAGCTCGGTGACCGCGGCGATGGCGGCGGGCCAGCTCGCGGCGGCGTCGATCGGCGCCGACCTGCTGGCGCACTGACGGTGGCGGGTCGCGACCCGGCCTCCCCGTCGCACCTCACGGCTTCGCACTAGGCTCGCCGGCATGACCTCACCGCAGCTCGTCTCGCTCGGCCCTGCTCCCCGACCCCGCACGGGGACCGACCTCGCCGACCGGCTGCGCTCCCTGGCGGCGCAGGCCGCCGGCACGGGCACGACGGGCCTGGACCGGGCCCGCGTGGCGGCAGCGCTGGACGGGCCCGACGTGGCCTCGCTCGAGGTGGACCTCACCGGCGTCGCCTTCGGCGCCCAGCAGAAGGTGCCGAGCATGACGTGGTCACCCGCGGTCGTGTCGCGCGAGGACGGGACGGTGCGGCACGTGCGTGTCGAGGCCCACCCCCTGACGGCCGTCGACCTGCCCGTCGACGTCCTGGTCGAGGCCGCGGGGCTGCGGTTCGTCTGGGTGGAGGGGACCGACGGGCAGGTCGGTGTGGGGACGGTCGAGCCGGACGACGCGCACCCCGTGACCGGGCAGGCCCGGGTCGCGGTCTCCCGCGCCGGCCTCGTCGCGACGGTGCACGGCCTGCTGGCGGTGTCGCTGCAGTCGCAGGGCATCACCCTCAGCGGCCTGGACGTGCAGATCGACTCGCACGGCCCGCGCGCGGCCGGCCTGCGGATCGACGCGAAGGTCCGCAAGGGCTTCCTCTCGGCCGCGGTGTCCGCGACGGCCTCGGCGTCGATCGACGCGGCGATGGTGCTCACCGTGGGTGACGTGCGGATCTCCAGCGGCAACCCGCTCGTCGCGGCCATGCTCGGCGTCGTGCGTGGCCGCGTCGAGGCCGCCACGAACCAGCGCCACGACCTGGCGGCCGCGCTGCCCCCCGGCGTCCGGCTCACGGACGTGCGCCTCGACGTCGGCAGCGACGAGCTGGTGCTCAGCGCCCGCCTGGGCTGACCCGGCCCGCACGCTGCCCCGCGGGTCGGCCCGGGTGTCGGACGGGCGTGGCACATTCGTCGTGTGCCCGACCGCCCTGACGTCCCGCCCGAGCTCGTGGAGCGGCTGCGCGCCCTGCTCCGGTTCCCGGAGTGCGCCGAGGAGGGCGCGTGGACCGGCGTCCGCTGGCGGGTGCGCCGCGCCACCGTGGCGCACGTCTTCGGCGGCGAGGACCAGCGGTTCCGCGTCACGTTCCGGGCCGACCCCGAGGAGGTGCAGGCCTTCGAGCACCTCGGCGGCCCGTACTTCCGCGCCGGCTGGGGCAGCAACGTCGTCGGCGTCGTGCTCGACGACGCGACCGACTGGGACGAGATGGCCGAGCTGCTGACGGACTCCTACTGCATCCAGGCGCCGCAGCAGCTCGCCGACGCCGTCGCCCGCCCGGAGCCTGCGGGGTGACCGGCCCTGCGACCCGCTCGGCCCGCCGTCAGAGCCGGACGGACGTCCCCACCAGCACCAGCTCGGACGTGTGCTCCCCGGCAACGCCCACGCCCGCGGGCCGCTCGACGAACCCGGGGAGCCCCTCGAGGCCGCCGCCGGCAGCGACGACGCGCAGGTCGAGCGGCTGGCCGGCCGGGACCGTGAGGACCACCTCGAACCCGTCCTCGCCGGGCGCGTAGAACCGGGTGTCGAGGACGCCGTCGTCGACGGGGACCTTGCGCCCGGCCACGGTCGCCGCCTCGACGCCCCGGGCGTTCAGCTGCACGTAGCGCAGGGCGTCGCTGGTGCCGATCTGCTCGCCCTTCCCGGGCGTGACCCGGAGGGTGAGCCGGCGGGCGTCGCCGTCCGGCACGGTGTCCGACACCTCCACGACCGGTGCGGGGAGGTCGGCGGCCTCGGCGTCGCCGGCCCAGACCTCCTCGGCGAACATGGGGAACTTCTCGGACAGGTCGGTCTCGGTGCTCACGTAGTGCGAGGTCCAGTCGCTGGGCGTCGCCTCGTCCGACACCCAGTGCGCGGTCCCCGTGTCGGCGTCCAACGCGTAGGCGAGGCGCGTGGGCTCGGGGTGCTCGGCGTCGAACGGGTCGACGACGAAGCCCACCGCCAGCGCCACGACGGCCACCGCGGCGCACGACCCCACCAGGCCGACCGCGAGGCGGCGACCACGCGGCAGCAGCAGCGCGAGGACCGGCGTGAGGGCCAGGCCGAGCAGCGCCGCCACGACGGCCGGGGCGGCGCCCGTGGCCAGGCCCAGGGCCGGGAAGAACAGCAGCACGATCGGCACGAGGACGACCACGCCCACCGCCGCGCCGAGGGTCACCGCCACCCGGCGGCCCACGGTGCCGCGCGCCACCGTGACGGCGACCAGGCCCGCGAGCGCGCCCGCGAGCGCCGGCAGCGCCGCGAGGTAGGAGCCGCCCGGCGTCACCGCGGCCAGCACGACGCCGAGGAGGGCGAGCCAGCCGAGCGCCCCGACGGCGAGCGCGGGGCCGCCCAGCGAGCGGCGCAGGCCGACGAACCAGGCGGTGACCACGGTAGCGACGATGCCGAGCAGGGCGACGCGGAACCCCCACGGCCGCCACGGGTCGAGCATCTCGGCGTAGCCGGGCCGCACGAGCGTCATGAACCACCACAGCGCCATCGAGCCGGCGACGGCGCCGACGAGCGGCAGCAGCGCGGAAACGAAGCCGAGCGCGAGGCGGCCTGCGCCGGTGCGCTCCCCGCGCACGTCGCCGCGGCGTGCCAGGACGACGGCCAGCGCGCCGACGGCGAGGACGGCCACGATCGCGAGGGGCCACACGAGCGACCCGGGGTAGCGCGCGAGCACGCGGCCGGGCAGCGGGAAGTAGGTGGCGTCGTCGGCGGCGGGCTCGGCGAGCGCCGCGGCGTCGCCGTTCCCGAGCTCGCGGGCGAGGGCGAGGGCGTTCGACCCGTGGTGCTGCAGGCTCGCCAGCGACATCCGCTCGGGGGTGTCCTGCGGCGCGTGGTAGGTCGCGGAGCCGTCGATGTACGCGGAGTTCAGTCCGGTGAACCGGCCGGCGGGGTCGTCGAGGAACGGCGAGAAGTCCGTGTCGTTCGGCAGGATCCGGTAGACCTCGACGGCGAGCGAGCTGCCGACGGGGTACGGCACCTTCGCGTACGCGTCGACGAGGGCGGCGTTCCCGTCGGACGTCTCGAACATGATCGCCGGGCCCGAGGACCCGCGGGCCTCGACGTTGACCACGACGCCGCCGCCCGCGGCGCGGGGGTCGGCGTGCGCGAACGCCTCGGCCCCGCACAGGCACGCCTCCTCGGCGTCGGTGAACACGAGGACGACGTCGTTGCGCAGGGGTGCGCCGGCGCCGAGGGCGCGCGCCGTCTCCAGCAGGGTCGCCACGCCGGCGCCGTCGTCGTTGGCGCCGTGCGACACCTCGGCCGAGTCGTAGTGGGCGACGAGGAAGACGGGGCCCGTGGAGTCGGTGCCCTTGATCGTGGCGACGACGTTGGTCGTGGCGGCGACCCGGCTCTGGTCGCCCAGGCGCCCGGACATGCCGACGCCCTCGGTGACGTCCGGGTCGAGCCCGAGGTCCCGCAGGTCGGCCACGATCTGGTCGCGCACGGCGGCCGCGGCGGCCGTGCCGTGCGGGTGCACCTCGGTGCCGATCGCCTCGACGGTCGCGAACGCGCGCTCGGCGCTGAACTCGTCCGCGGCCGTGTCGGCGGCCCGCGGTGCCGGCGGCAGCACCGACCACACGGCGAGCGCCGCGAGGACGAGGAGGAACAGGGTGCACGCGAGCGACGTCGCCCACGACCGGGTCTGGATCACGCGCGCAACCTAGTCGTGCGCGGGGTCCGTGGCCCAATCGTGACCCGCGGGCGCGCCGGGGGGCGACCCTCCCGAGGGCGGTACGGGGCGTGGTTGGATCGGCCGGTGCGCGCGATGACGTTCGACGAGTTCGGCGGGCCGGTCACGGTCCGCGAGGTGCCCGACCCCGCCGCCCCGCCCGGCGGCGTCGTGGTGCGGGTGCACGCCAGCGGCCTGTGCCTCAGCGACTGGCACGCCTGGGCCGGGCACGACACCGACATCACCACGCTCCCCCACGTGCCTGGCCACGAGCTGGCCGGCGTCGTGGCCGCGGTGGGCGACGGGGTGACGCGCTGGCGGGTCGGCGACCGCGTCACCTCGCCGTTCGTGTGCGGCTGCGGGCGCTGCGACTGGTGCCGGTCCGGCCAGGCACAGGTGTGCCCGGACCAGACGCAGCCCGGGTTCACGCACGCCGGGTCGTTCGCGGAGCTCGTCGTGCTGCACGCCGCCGACACGAACCTCGTGGCCCTGCCCGACGGCGTCGACGACGCCACCGCCGCGGGCCTCGGGTGCCGGTTCGCGACGGCCTACCGTGCCGTCGTCGGGCGCGCCCAGGTGGGCGCCGGCGAGCAGGTGGTCGTCGTGGGGGCGGGCGGCGTGGGCCTGAGCGCCGTGATGGTGGCCGCCGCGCTCGGCGCGCACGTGGTCGCCGTCGACCGTCACGACGGCGCCCTGGAGGCTGCGCGCCGGGCCGGGGCCGCGCACACCGTGCTCGCCGGCGACGGCGTGGACGTGCCCGCCGCCGTCCACGCCCTCACCGGCGGCTGCCACGTGAGCGTCGACGCCGTCGGTAGCGAGCGCACCTGCGCGGACGCGATCGGCAGCCTGCGGCGGCGCGGCCGGCACGTCCAGGTCGGGCTGCTGCCGCCGGTCGACGGTCACCCGCGGGTGCCGATGTCCCGCGTGATCGGCTGGGAGCTCGACGTGCTCGGCAGCCACGGCATGGCGGCGGTCGACTACCCGGAGATGCTGGCACGCGTCGCGGACGGCACCCTGCGGCCCGGCGACCTCGTCGACCGCGTCGTCGGCCTCGAGGAGGGTGCCCGGCTCCTGCCCGGGCTGCGGGACGACCCGCGCACCGGGATGGTGCTGGTCGACCCGCGCCGCTGATCGGGCCGCCGGGGACGACGTCGCGGAGATCACCCCGCTCGGGCGCCGGGGTCGTGGCCGGAGCGCTCCGGCGCGGATATGCTGGGCGGCGGCCTGAGCAGCAGCAGCGGCGGACGCCGCACACGACGAGGGAGGTGCACGCACATGACCCGTAGCGAGCCTCCCAGTAGTCCGAGCCGCGACTGACGGCTCCCCCGCCCGGCACGTCCGGGCGGCCGCGACGCGCGCAGACACCGCGTCGCACCACCGCACGCCACCCGTCCGAGGCCCTGGCCCGGACCTGACGCGGGCGCTCCCTGCCGAGCCGCAGTCGCGGGACCGACGCACGTCCGCCTCGTCCCTGCACGCCCTCGGAGTCCGCCATGTCCGTCACCCCTGCCCTCACCAGCGGCGCCCGCACGGTCCGCACCCGCCCCCTGCTCGGCGCCCTGCGCCCTCGCCGCGCCAACCCCGCCGCGGGGGCCGGTGGTCGCCTCGGGCGCGACGCCGACCGCGCCGACGCCGACCGCCTGGACCGGCGCGACCTGCCCGGCCGGTCGTCGATCGTCGAGGCCGCGCTCTACGACGCCGACGGGCGCCGGGTCGCCAGCTTCACCCGCCTCGCCGAGGTGTTCCGCGAGCTGCGCTCCCGCCCCGGCGGGATGGCGTGGATCGGCCTGGAGCGGCCCGACGAGACCGAGCTGGCCCAGCTGGCGCGCGAGTTCGACCTGCACCCGCTCGCCGTCGAGGACGCGATCGTGGCGCACCAGCGGCCCAAGATCGAGCGTTACGGCGAGACGCTGTTCGTCGTGCTGCACGCGGCCCGGTACGTCGACGCGACCGAGTCGGTCGAGTTCTCCGAGCTGCACGTGTTCGTCGGCCCCGACTTCGTCGTCACGGTGCGCCACGGGGCGTGCCCCGACCTCGCGGCCGTGCGCACCCACCTCGAGGCGCACCCCGCCATGCTCGCCCGCGGCCCGGAGTCGGTGCTGTACGCGATCGTGGACCGCGTCGTCGACGACTACGCCCCCGTGGTCGCGGGCCTGGACGCCGACATCGACGAGATCGAGTCGGAGGTGTTCGGCGGGGACGCGTCGGTGTCGCGCCGCATCTACGAGCTGTCCCGCGAGGTCGTCGAGTTCCAGCGGGCCGTGCGCCCGCTGCAGCGCGTGTGCGCCTCGCTCGCCAAGGGCGCGGAGAAGTACGGCGTCACCGAGGAGATGCAGGCCTACCTGCGCGACGTCGCCGACCACCTCACCGAGGTCGCCGACCGGGTCGAGTCGTTCCGCGCCGCGCTGCGCGACATCCTCACCGTGAACGCCACCCTCGTGGCCCAGCGGCAGAACGAGGAGATGACCCATCTGACCGAGGTGAGCATCCGCCAGGGCGAGGAGGTCAAGAAGATCTCCGGCTGGGCCGCCATCCTGTTCGCCCCGACGCTGGTCGGCACCGTCTACGGGATGAACTTCGACATCATGCCGGAGACGCACTGGTCGTGGGGGTACCCCGCGGCCCTCGTCGCGATGCTGGGCGTGAGCGTGGCGCTGTTCGCGGTGTTCCGCGGCAAGCGATGGATCTGACAGGCGTGCCCGGGCCCGCGTTCCGCGGCGGCTGTCGTTAGGGTCACGGGGTGACCTCGACCCCGGCGACCGTTCCCGGCACCCCGACCACCGACCACGACGGCCTCAACCCCGCGACCCGCACGCTGCTGTCCCTGGGGGCGGCCGTCCTGGTGCTGGCGGGCATGTACTGGGCGCGGGACGTCCTGGCCCCGGTCTTCCTCGCCGCGGTGATCGTCATCATCTGCCACCCGGTGCGGCGCCCGCTCGAGGCGCGCGGCTGGCCGCGGTGGCTCGCGACGACGGCCGTCATCGTCGTCGCGTACCTGATCCTCGCGGCACTGATCGCGATGCTCGTGTTCGCCGGGTTCCAGTTCGGCGGCCTGGTGCAGGACTACCTGTCCGAGCTGCAGCAGTCCGTCGACGACGTCGCGGCCCAGCTCTCCGCCCTCGGGCTCGACGCCCAGATGGCCGACGCCGCCACGTCGTTCCTCGAGCCGTCGCGCGTGCTCGCCGTGGCGGGGAGCGTGGGCAGCATCGCCCTGTCGATCGGGACGGCGCTCTTCTTCGTCCTGGCGTACGCGATCTTCATGGCCGCCGACGCCGCCCGCTACTCCACGGCGTCCCGCGTGTTCGGCGCGACCCACGGCGCGCAGATCGCCCGCGCCACCCGGTTCAGCTCCGGGGTGCGGCGCTACTTCGTGGTGAACGCGACCTTCGGCGCGGTCGTCGCCGTCGTGGACGGCTTCGCGCTCGCGCTGCTCGGCGTCCCCGCACCCGTCGTGTGGGCGATCCTCGCGTTCGTCACCAACTTCATCCCGAACATCGGCTTCGTGCTGGGCCTGATCCCGCCCGTCATCATGGCGTTCGTCGTCGGCGGCTGGCCGCTGGCACTCGCCGTCGCGGCGGTCTACTGCGTGGTCAACGTGGTGCTGCAGGTGCTGGTGCAGCCGAAGTTCGTCTCCGACGCGGTGAGCCTGAGCCTCACCCTCAGCTTCGTGTCCGTCGTCTTCTGGACGTTCGTCATCGGCCCGCTGGGCGCCATCCTCGCCATCCCGCTGACCCTCCTGGTCCGGGCGCTCGTTCTCGAGGGGGACCGCCGCACCGTCTGGCTGCGCTGGCTCTCCGGCGACGACGTGACGGCTGCCGACGAGCTCCCCGCAGCGCCGGAGCCCGCGCTCGCCGTCGCCCCTGCTGCCCCCTCGCCCGCTGCCGACACCCGCACCGACGACGCGTCCCGTCCCGCGCCGTCCCACCCCGCCGTCGACCGGGTGCGCGCCGCCCTTCGCGCTGCGGGCGCGGACGGCGAGGTGCGCTGGCTCGACGACCACGCGACGACGGCCGCCCGCGCGGCCGAGGCGCTGGGCGTGCCGGTCGGCGCGATCGCGAACTCGCTGGTCTTCACGCTCGACGGCGTGCCCGTCCTCGTCCTGACCAGCGGCGCGCACCGCGTGGACACCGACTTCCTGGGGTCGCGGCTCGGGGGCCGCCTGGCCCGCGCCGACAAGGACACCGTGCGCGAGGCCACCGGTCAGGTGATCGGTGGCGTCGCACCCGTGGGCCACCCCGCCCCCGTGCGCACGCTCGTCGACGAGGACCTGCGCGGACACGAGGTGGTGTGGGCGGCGGCCGGCCACGCCAAGACCGTGTTCCCCACCTCGTTCGACGAGCTGGTGCGCATCACGGGCGGGACGCCGACGACGGTCGTGCCGCCCGCGGAGCAGGAGTTGTAAGCACCTTCACCAGCCGCGCAGGCGGTCGGGCACCACGCGCAGCAGGACGCCGTAGTCCGCCCGGAACTCCCCCGGCGTCGTGCCGAGGCGACGGACCGGACCGGCGTACCTCGCGTCGAACGCGGCCGCCTCGTCGGCCGACAGGCCGCCGTCGTCGACGGTGGCGTGCCCGAGCAGCACGACGACGTCGTCGCCCACCTCGTCCGTGCCGAAGTGCAGCGCCACCCGCGGGGAGCGGCGCACGTTGCGCAGCTTCGCGGTGCCAGGCCGGGACAGCAGGACGATCTCGCCGACGCCCGCGCCGTCGGGGCGCCAGAGGAACCACACCGGCGTGGGCTGCGGCGTCCCCGCGGCGTCCACGGTGGTGAGCCAGACCACCTCCTCCGTGCGCAGCCGCTCCGCCGTCCGCCGACCGTGCGGCGTGGACAGGTCGACGGGCGCCGGGTCCAGGGTCGGGTTCGGGGTCGGCGCGGGTGGCGTGGGAGACGTCGTCATGGCAGCAGGGTCGCAGGTACGCCGACGCGTGCCTAGCGTGGGAGCGGGGCGACCTCCGCCCCGGCGACCCACGAAGGAGCACGACGATGGCTCACGGCGACATCACGCACATCGACATCCCCGTGGCGGACCAGGAGCGGGCCAAGGGCTTCTACTCCGGCCTGTTCGGGTGGGAGATCCAGGCACCGCCCGGCTTCGAGGACTACCCGATGTGGCGTGCCCCCAACCAGATCAGCGGCGGCGGCCTCGCGCCCCGCAGCGACGGGTTCGACCAGCCTCGCAGCTATGTCGAGGTGGACTCCATCGACGACGCCCTCGCGAAGGCGGCCGAGCTGGGCGGCACGGTGCTCATGGAGAAGTCGGAGATCAGCCCGACCAGCTGGTGGGCCGTGCTGCAGGACCCGGACGGGAACCGGATCGGCCTCTACGAGGGCACCACGGACGCCGGCTGAGCCGCCTGGCAGGTCGCCGGTCAGCCGGCGAAGAGGACGCGGCCGTCGGGGTCGCCCTCGCGGCGGGGGCGTAGCGCGTCCGGCGCCGGCCAGGGCAGCTCGAACCGCTCCACGGTCGCGTCGATGGCACCGAAGTCGTCGGTCTGGACCACCACGCGGTCGGGCGTGACCTCGACGAGCCGCACCCGCAGCGGGTCGGCCCCGTCACGTTCGAGCGCCCACACCTCCGCCATCCACGCCAGGCCGGTCGCCTCGAGCGCCTCCTCGGCGGCGGTCCAGTCGAGCGGCCCGCTCACGTCCCGGCCGAGCAGGGACACCGCCACCCAGTCCTCGCCGTCGGGGCGCAACCACCCCAGCGCCTCGCGGTCGTCGGGGCGACAGTGCTCGATCCAGTCGCCAGGGACGCCGGTGGGGCTCTCGAGGGCAGGCATGCGGGCACCGTAGGCGACCAGGCCCGGCCGGTGCGAGCGGAATCTCCCTAGCCGGCGTCGCCCGCAGCGCTCGCGCGACCGGCGGCGACGCCTCGCGCGTAGGCCTCGGCGCTGCCCTCCCGGAAGAGGTCGTCGGCGCTGGGCCGCACCAGGGAGCGAGCCCCAGGCCCGTCCGCGTCGGCCCCCTCCCCCGGGCGCACGTGCCGCGCGAGGCCCCGCACCACGGCCACCGGGCGGCCGTCCGCCTTGCCGCGCACCAGCTCGGAGGCGGCCGCCACCTCGTCCGCGACGGCTGTCACCGTCACCGACAGCGGACGGCCGTGCATGTCCACGCCGCCGCGCAGGTCGTCGACCACGTCGACCCCGGCCGCGCCGATCGCGATGTCGGTGAGACCGTCCCGCCAGGGTCGGCCCGCGGTGTCGGTGACGACCACGCCCAGCCGGTCCAGACCGAACCGTGCGCGCAGGGCGGTCCGCAGCGCACGGGCCGAGGCGTCCGGGTCCTCGGGGAGCAGCAGCACGGTCCCCTCCGGCGTGTTCGAGGCGTCGACCCCGGCAGCGGCCATGACCAGGCCCAGCCGGTTCTCCACGATGCGCAGCGGCGCCGCACCGCCGGGCCGCTCGCGTGTCGCGACCACGCGCACCGTCTCGTCGGTGATCGCCTGCTCGCGGTCGGCGGCGCGCACCACGCGTCCCTCCGCCTTGGAGACGATCTTCGACGTCACGACGACGACGTCACCCTCGACGAGGGCGTCGGCACCGGTGGCGTCCAGCAGGTCGCCGACCAGCCTGGCGAGGTCGTCCCCGGGACGGACCTCCGGCAGGCCGGGAGGGGCCCACGCGGACAGCCGCGCGGTCACCGCGCGAGCTTCGGGAGCACCTCGCGGCCGAAGACCTCGATCCACTCCTTCTGGTTGCGACCCACGTTGTGCAGGTAGATGCGGTCGAAGCCGAGGTCCACGTACTTCTGGATGGCGGCGCGGTGCTCGTCCGGGTCGGCGCTGATCACCATGCGGCCCTCGAAGTCCTCCGGGCGCACCAGCTTCGCCATCTGTGCGAAGTCGTGCGGCGAGCGGATGTCGGCCTTCGGGAACTTCATGCCGCCGTTGGGCCACTCCGTCATGGCGTTGGCGAGCGCCTCCTCGTCGGTGGCGGCCCACGACATGTGCACCTGCAGCACCTTCGGCATGCCCTCCGGGTCCCGGCCCGACTCGCGCACACCGTCGTCGAACTTGCCGAACAGCATCTCGATCTTCTCCAGCGGCGCCCCGACGGTGATGAGACCGTCGGCGTGCTTGCCGGCGCGCTTGGCGGTGATCGGACCGGCCGTGGCCACCAGGATCTCCGGGGGTACCTCCGGCATGGTCCACAGCCGCGTGGACTCCATCTTGTAGTACTGCCCGGAGTGCTTGACGTCCTTGCCGTCGATCCCCGACGCGAACAGCTTCTTGATGATGTCGATGGCCTCGAACATGCGGTTGATCCGCTCCGGGGCCTCGGGCCAGTAGCCCGCCACGACGTGCTCGTTCAGCGCCTCGCCCGACCCCAGGCCCAGCCAGTGCCGGCCGGGGTACATCGCGGCGAGCGTCGCCGACGCCTGCGCCACCATCGCCGGGTGCCAGCGGAAGGTCGGGGCCGTGACGCCGGGGCCGAGGTCGCCGCGGGTGCGCTCGCCCAGGGCCGTGAGGACGTTCCACACGAAGGCGGCCTCGCCCTGCTGCGGCACCCAGGGCTGGAAGTGGTCGGCCGCCATGACGCCGGAGAAGCCGTGCTCCTCCGCGTAGGCCGAGTACTCGACCACGTCGGTGGGGTGGAACTGCTCGAGCATCGCGGCATAGCCGATGGTGAGACCGGAAGGCATGTCCCGACCCTATCCCCGCCCACCGACCAGGTACCTGGTACCGGCCCGATCCGGGCCGCGCGACCCGGCGGTCACGCCAGGTGCTTGGCGAAGAAGTGCTCGGCGTAGGGGTTGTCGTTGTAGCGCGCGATGCGTCGGTAGCCGGCCCGCTCGTACATCGCGACCGCCTCGGTGAGCGTCCCGTTGGTGTCGAGCCGCACCTCGTGATGGCCGAGGTCGCGGCTCACCCCCTCCAGGTGGCGCAGCAGGCGGGACCCGAGGCCGGCCCCACGCCAGCCGGGGTGCACCCACATCCGCTTGACCTCGCCCACGCCCCCGTCCGCCCCTCGTGCTGCCGCACCGGACAGGGTGCGCACACCGCCGCAGGCCACCGGCTCGCCGTCGCTCGTGGCCACGACGAACGCGCCGGACGGCGGGGCGAGGCTCGCGGCGTCCGGGTCGGCCGCGCTCGCGGCCGGGCCCGGGTCGAACCCGCCCGGGAACCGCTCGTCGAGCTCGGCCACGTACGCCGCCACCGCCGTGCGCGCGAGGTCCGACGCCGGATCCACGCGCTCGATAGCGACGGTCGCGGCCCGCACCAGCAGGTCCGCCTCGGTCAGCGCCGCCGCGAGCCGGGCCCGTTGGCGCGGCGTGAGAGGCGCCACGAGGTCGCGGGCACGGTCGACGGACCGGCGCTCCAGGTCGTCCCAGGCGCGCCGGCCCGCGGGCGTGAGGTCCACACGGCGCCGCCGCCGGTCGTCCGCGTCGGGCACGACCGCGACGAGGCCGTCGGACTCGAGCCGCCGCAGCAGGCGGCTGAGGTACCCGGAGTCCAGCCCGAGGCGGGCGCGCAGGTCGCGCGTGGTGCCCGGCTCGGTGCCGACCTCGAACAGCAGCCGCGCCGTGCCCAGCGGCAGCCCGGTGCCCAGGAACGAGTCCTCGAGCGCACCGACCCGCTGGGTGTAGCTCCGGTTGAACCGGCGCACGACAGCCACCTGCCCGTCCACGCCGTCCGGCGCGGCGCCCTCCTGCATGTCTCCCATGTCTCTGACTCTAGTCAGAGAATCGGGGACGGGACAGGGTCAGGCGCCTGCCCGTTCCCGCCGCCGGCGCTCCTGGAGGTCCGGGTCCGCGACCGGCGCGGCCCCGACGAGCCTGCGGGTGTACTCCTCCTGCGGCGCGCCCAGCACGCGCGCCGTCGGACCGGTCTCGACGATGCGGCCCGCCTGCATGACGGCGACCCGGTCGCTCACCCGCTCCACCACGGCCAGGTTGTGCGACACGAACAGGCACGCGAACCCGAGGCGCGACTGCAGCTCGGCGAAGACCTCGAGCACGCGGGCCTGTACCGAGACGTCGAGCGCGCTCGTCGGCTCGTCGGCCACCAGCACGGCGGGGTCGAGGGCCACGGCGCGGGCGATGGCGACACGCTGGCGCTGCCCGCCGGAGAGCTCGTGCGGGTAGCGCACGGCGTGCTCCGCGCCGAGACCCACCATGTCGAGGAGCTCCAGCACCCGGGCGCGGTTCTCCGCCTCGCTCCCGGTGCGGTGCAGCCGCAGCGGCTCGGCCACGCACGCCCCCACCGACCAGCGCGGGTTGAGGGTCGAGGCCGGGTCCTGGAACACGATCCCCGTGCGGCGGCGCACGGCGCGCAGGTCGGCCCGCCGCGCCCCGGCCAGCTCGAGGCCGTCCACCACGACCCGACCCCGGTCGGGGACCAGCAGCCCGGAGACCACCTGGCCCAGCGTGGACTTGCCCGAGCCCGACTCCCCCACCAGGCCGAGGACCTCGCCCGCGGCGATCCGCAGGCTCACGCCGTCCGCCGCGCGCACGGGGGCACGGCGGCGGCCGCCGGGGTACACGACGTCGACGTCCTCGAGCACGACGACGTCCGCCGTCGCGCCGTGCGCGGGCGTCGTGGGTGTCGCAGGCGTCGCGGCCGCACGGACCGTGGCGGGCTCCTGCGCGAGCCGCCCCAGGTGCGGGACGGCGTCGAGCAGGGTCCGGGTGTACTCCTGGCGGGGCGCGGCGAACAGCTCGCGCACCGGCGCCTGCTCGACCACCCGCCCGTCGCGCATGACCACGACGTCGTCCGCGAGGTCCGCGACCACGCCCATGTCGTGGGTGATGAGCAGCACCGCCGTCCCGCGGGTGTCG
The DNA here is from genome assembly GCF_053615895.1 of Isoptericola sp. NPDC055881. Taxonomy (NCBI): domain Bacteria; kingdom Bacillati; phylum Actinomycetota; class Actinomycetes; order Micrococcales; family Promicromonosporaceae; genus Isoptericola; species Isoptericola sp. NPDC055881. The sequence continues at coordinate 29,708 of NZ_JBSHCR010000017.1, read as the reverse complement.
CGCAGCCGCCGCAGCAGGTCGAGGATGTCGGCCTGCACCGTGACGTCGAGCGCCGTGGTCGGCTCGTCCGCGACGATCGCGACCGGGTCCTGCGAGAGCGCCATCGCGATGAGGGCGCGCTGCAGCTGCCCGCCCGACAGCTGGTGCGGGTAGGACCGCGCGATCCGCTCCGGCTCGGACAGGCCGGCCTCCCGCAGGAGCCCCAGCACGCGTTCGCGCGCGGCAGCGTGGGGCACGCGGGCGTGCGCCCCCACGGCCTCCGCCACCTGGTCGCCGACCGTGAGCACGGGGTTCCAGGCGCTCATCGGCTCCTGCGAGACCAGGGAGAACACGGCACCGCGCACCGCCCGGAACTCCTCCGGGCTCGCGCCGACCAGCTCGGCGCCGGCGTACCGGATGCTGCCCGTCACGGTGGCGCTCGACGGCAGGAGACCGAGCACCGCCATCGCGGAGACCGACTTCCCGGAACCGGACTCCCCCACCAGCGCCGTCACCTGACCGGGGTGCAGGGCCCAGGACGACCCGTCGACCGCGGCGGCGCCGGCGTCCTCGAACACGACGGACAGCCCCTCCACCTGCAGGAGGGGCTGCCCGTCGCGCGTGTCGGTGCTCACTGGGCCAGCGAGACCTTGAGGTAGTTCGGGTAGGCCGGGAAGTCCGGGATCTCGAAGTTCTGCACCTTGGAACCGTGCAGGAAGGAGTTCTTCGTGTAGATCAGCGGGACCACCGGGGCGTCCTCGAGGATCGCCTTGTCGGCCTGGGCCCAGATGCCGGCCGCAGCGTCGGCGTCGGTCTCCGCGGTCGCCTGCTCGATGAGCGCGTCCACGTCCTCGTTCGAGTAGCGCGACAGGTTGTACCCGCCGTTGCCGATCTGGGACGTGGCGAACAGCGGCTGGATGTTGCCGTTCGCGCTGGGGAAGTCCGGCTGCCACGACGAGAGCGTGAGGTCGTAGCCCGACCCGTCGCCCTGGGTGACCGTCTGGGTCCACACCTCCGACGCCTGCGGCACGATCTTCACCGTGAGCCCGGCCTTCGCCAGGCCCTGCTGGACCGCCTGCGCCTGGGCCCGCGAGGTCGGGTCGTCCTGGACGACGAGCCGCAGGGTGCGGTCCTTCCAGCCGGCGTCCGCCAGCAGGCCCTTGGCCTTGTCCGCGTCGCCGGAGGGGTCCGCCGGGTACAGGTCGAAGTCCTCGCGGCCCGGGATCCCCGGGGTGATCAGCGTGGTGGCGATGTCACCGGCGATCGCACCACCGGAGGCCACGAGGAACGCCTGCTTGTCGACGGCGTACTCGATCGCCTCGCGCACCTTCGCGTCGTCCAGGCCGTCCGCCTGGGTGTTGATCGCGAGGTACGCCAGCGCGCCCGGGCCCGAGGTGACGAGGCGCTCCTTGGCGGCGGCGTCGTTCTGGACCTGGGCGAGCTGGGCGGCGGGGACGAAGGTCGCGCCGAACGCGTTCTGGTCGTCGCCGGCGTCGGCGATGAGGCGCTGCGCCACGACGGTCTCGTCCTGGCCCAGCTCGAACACGATCGAGTCGGGGCCGGCGGTCCGGACGTCGTCCGTCGCCGCGTCCCAGCTCTTGTTGCGCTCGAGGGTGACCGAGGTCCCCTCCTTCGTCTCGGCGACCGTGTACGGGCCGGTCGCGACCGGCTTCGTGGCGTACGTCGAGACGTCGTCCTTCGCCTCGGGCACCGCCCCGAAGGCCGGCATCGACACGATCCACGGCCAGTCGCCGTAGGCGCTGTCCAGGTGGAAGACGATCGTCTTCTCGTCGGGCGTCTCGATCGAGTCGAGCTCCTTGCCGTCGTACGGCCCGGTGTAGTCGTCGCCGCCCGCCAGCAGGCTCTTGTGGTAGCTCAGGCCGCCCGACAGCTCCGGGGCGAACGAGCGCTCCACCGAGTACTTGACGTCCTGGGCGGTGATCGGCGTGCCGTCCTCGAACGTCACGTCGTCCTTCAGCGTGAAGGTCCAGGTCTTGCCGTCGTCGGAGGCGGTGCCGGTGTCCGTGGCGAGGTCGGGCACCACCTCGGTGCTGCCGTCGGGGTTGGTCTGCCACGCCGTGAGGCGGCGCTCGACGAGCCCGAGCGTGGTGATGGCGAGGTTCTGGCTGGTCGCCGGGTCCCAGTTCACGGAGGGCGCCGACGTGAGGATGTGCAGCGTGCCGCCCTTCTGGACGGCGGTCGGGCTGCCGGTCGTGCTGTCGTCCTGCTCGTTCGCGCCGCACGCGGTGAGCACGAGCGCGAGCGCGGCGACGGCGGAGACGGCGCCGACGGTGCGTCGGCGGGCGAGGTTGCGGGTCATGGTCTCTCAGGGCCTCTCGGGGAGTTCGTCAGGGTCGGGGCGGCGCGACGCGGGGACATCGCCCGGCGTACGGCCGGGCGCTCATGCGCGCACCCGCGGGTCCATGACGCCGTACACGACGTCGACGAGCAGGTTCGCGACCACGATGAGGGCCGCGGAGAAGAACGTGACGCCCACCAGCAGCGGGACGTCCGTGTTGCCGACCGCGTCGAGCAGCAGCGCGCCCAGCCCCGCCATCGAGAACACCTTCTCGGTGATGACCGTGCCGCCGAGCAGCACGCCGAGGTCCAGGCCGAACAGCGTGACGACGGGCACCAGCACGTTGCGCAGCGCGTGCCGGGTCACGACGCGTCGTTCGGTGATCCCCTTGGCGCGCGCCGTGCGGACGTACTCCGACCCGAGCGCGTCGAGCATCTGGGCGCGGGTGAGCCGGGCGTAGATCGCGGCCGAGAGGAACGCGAGCACGCACCACGGGAGCACCAGGTGCCAGGCCCAGTCCACGGGGCTGGTCGTGAACGGCACGTACCCGTTCACCGGAACCATGTCGAGCGTGAAGCCGAACAGGAGGATGCCGAGCAGCCCGACGAGGTAGCTGGGTGCCGAGACACCCGTGATCGCGGTGATCATGATGGCGCGGTCGGCCGCCGTGCCACGGCGCACCGCGGCCACGACTCCCCCCGCCACCCCGGCGAGCAGCCACAGGACGGCCGCCCCGATCGCGATCGAGAAGGTGACCGGCAGCCGGCCGACGATGAGGTCGGTGACCGGCTGGCGCAGCACGAAGGAGTAGCCGAGGCACGGCGCCGGGCACGAGATCTGCGCGCCGGCCGAGCCGAACGTGCGGCCGGTGAAGATGCCCGTGACGAAGTTCCACCACTGCACGACGAAGTTCTGGTCCAGCCCCATGAACGCGCGCGCCGTCTCGAGCCGCTCCGGGGTGCACGGCCGCCCGCAGGCGAGCTGTGCCGGGTCGGCCGGCAGCAGGACGAAGACGGCATAGGTCAGCAGGGACACCGCGAGCAGCACGAAGACCATGCTCCCGACGCGGGTGCCGAGGAACCGCAGGGCGTTCACTTGCGGCCTCCGGAGCGCGGGTCGAGGGCGTCGCGCAGACCGTCGCCGAACGCGTTGAACGCGAGCGTGATGCCGAACAGCGCGAGGCCGGGGAAGAGCAGGTAGATCGGGTCGGAGCTGATCCAGGTGACGGCTTCGCCGATGGAGCGGCCCCACGACGGCGTCGGAGGCGGGACGCCGACGCCCAGGAAGGACAGCGCGGCCTCGGCGCCGATGGCGCCCGGGATGCTGATGGTCGCGAAGACGACGACGGTCGCGGCGAGGTTCGGCAGCACCTGGCGGAACAGGACGTGCCCGTGGCCGGCGCCGAGCGCCTGGGAGGCCCGCACGAAACCGCGGGTGCGCAGCCCGAGGGCCTGTCCCCGCACGACGCGCGCCACGGACGACCAGCTGAAGAACCCGATGACGAGCACCAGCAGGAGGATCCGCGGGAAGGACTGCGGGGCGACGGCGCCGACGGCGATCATGAAGATCAGCGCGGGCAGGCCGAGCATCACGTCGACGCCGCGGCTGATCACCCAGTCGACCCAGCCGCCGAGGTAGCCGGCCAGGAGCCCGAGGACGGTGCCGATGAGCATGGAGATGACCGTGGCGCCGATGCCGACGAGCAACGAGGTGCGCGAGCCCATGAGCACGATCGCGAACAGGTCGCGCCCGGTGAGCGGCTCGACGCCGAACCAGTGCTCGGCGCTGATGCCGTTGCCCCAGCCGGCCGGGGCGCCCGTCTCGTCGAGGGCGGCCAGGTCGTAGGTGTAGGGGTCGACGCCGAGCAGGTGGGTGATGAGCGGCGCGAGCAGGGCGAGCAGCACGTACAGGACCACGACCGCCGCGCCGGCGACGGCGAACCGGTCCCGGGCGAAGCGGCGCCAGAACGTGCGGCGTCCGGCAGCGGGCGCGGGCTGACCCTCGGGCACGACCAGCTCGTCGGCGTGGTCGAGCGTCATGGGTGCTCCTCGGGTGTCAGGCGGGCAGGGCGAAGCGGCGGCAGCTGCACCGACAACACATCGCCTGCATCTCGTCCTCCCGGGACGTCGAGCCGGTGCCGCGGGGGGCGACCGGACGATTCGAGGTGGCGCCCGTGGGGCACCGGCCGTCACGATACGACTGTTCCGGGCCCCGTCAGGACACCCGTCCACACTATGACACAGCCATCCATCACGTGAGATCTCGGTGCGCCGAGCGCCGCCGCAGATCTGGGAGAATGAGCGACCATGAGCGACTTCCCGACCCACGAGGCGCCGACCGCGCCCGCGCAGACCCCCGCAGCGACCCCGACCGCCGGCAACCGTGTTGCTCAGGTCGCCGGCGACGTCGTGCGCGCGGTGGTCCGGGAGGTACCCGACAAGGTCAGCCTGGACGGCTTGGAGCAGCGGTTCGACGAGCGCTGGTCGGCCGAGGGCACCTACGCCTTCGACCGGACCGCCACGCGCGAGCAGGTGTACTCCATCGACACCCCGCCGCCCACGGTCTCCGGGTCGCTGCACGTGGGCCACGTGTTCAGCTACACGCACACCGACACCGTCGCGCGCTTCTGGCGCATGCGCGGCAAGAAGGTCTTCTACCCGATGGGCTGGGACGACAACGGCCTGCCCACCGAGCGCCGCGTGCAGAACTACTTCGGCGTGCGCTGCGACCCCTCGCTCCCCTACGTCGAGGGCTTCGAGCCGCCGCACCAGGGCACCGACGGCAAGAACGTCAAGCCCGGTGACCAGGTGCCGGTCAGCCGGCGCAACTTCATCGAGCTGTGCGAGCAGCTCACCGCCGACGACGAGCGCCAGTTCGAGGAGCTGTGGCGCCGCCTCGGGCTCTCGGTCGACTGGGCCCAGAACTACCAGACGATCGACGCCACCTCCCGCGCCGCGTCCCAGCGCGCCTTCCTGCGCAACCTCGCACGCGGCGAGGCCTACCAGGCGGAGGCCCCCGGGCTGTGGGACGTGACGTTCCAGACCGCGGTGGCGCAGGCCGAGCTCGAGGCGCGCGAGTACCCGGGCTTCTACCACCGGGTCGCCTTCCACCGTCCCGACGGTGAGCCGATCCACATCGAGACCACCCGACCGGAGCTCATCCCCGCCGTCGTGGCGCTCATCGCCCACCCCGACGACGAGCGGTACCAGGGTCTCTTCGGCACCACCGTCACCTCCCCCCTCTTCGGCGTCGAGGTGCCGGTGCTGGCGCACCCGGCTGCCGCCATGGACAAGGGCGCGGGCATCGCCATGTGCTGCACCTTCGGCGACCTCACCGACGTCCAGTGGTGGCGCGAGCTGCAGCTGGCGACGCGCTCCGTCATCCAGCGCGACGGCCGCCTGTCCCGCGAGACCCCGGCCTGGATCGTCGGTGGCCCCGGCGAGACCCTGTACGCCGAGGAGCTCGCCGGCAAGACGGCCTTCTCCGCCCGCACCGCCGTCGTCGACGCGCTGCGCGCCTCGGGCGACCTCGACGGCGAGCCCACCGCCACCCAGCGCATGACGAACTTCTACGAGAAGGGCGACAAGCCCCTCGAGATCGTCACCTCGCGCCAGTGGTACATCCGCAACGGCGGCCGCGACTGGGAGGCCCGGGACCTCAAGGCCGAGCTGCTGACGCGCGGCAAGGAGCTGGAGTTCCACCCAGACTTCATGCGCGTGCGGTACGAGAACTGGGTGAACGGCCTGAACGGCGACTGGCTCATCTCCCGCCAGCGCTTCTTCGGCGTGGCCGTGCCGCTCTGGTACCCGGTGACCGACGCGGGCGAGGTCGACCACGACCACCCGATCGTGCCGACGGAGGCCGAGCTGCCCGTCGACCCGACGTCGCAGGCCCCCGCCGGCTACGACGAGTCCCAGCGCGGAACGCCCGGCGGCTTCGTCGGCGACGCCGACGTCATGGACACGTGGGCCACGTCGTCCCTGTCCCCGCTGATCGTGTCCGGGTGGGAGCGCGACGCCGACCTGTTCGAGCGCGTCTACCCGATGGACCTGCGCCCGCAGGGCCAGGACATCATCCGCACCTGGCTGTTCTCCTCGGTGGTGCGCTCCCACCTCGAGTGCGGCGTGCTGCCCTGGAAGCACGCGGCGATCAGCGGGTGGATCCTCGACCCGGACCGCAAGAAGATGTCGAAGTCGAAGGGCAACGTCGTCACGCCGATGGGCCTCCTCGAGGAGCACGGCGCCGACGCGGTCCGCTACTGGGCCGCCGCCGCGCGCCTCGGTACGGACGCCGCGTTCGAGGTCGGCCAGATGAAGATCGGGCGCCGCCTCGCGATCAAGGTGCTCAACGCCTCCAAGTTCGCGCTGACCTTCGGCGTCGACCCCGAGACCGGCGCCGGCGAGATCCTCCTCGACCCGGCGCGCGTCACGGTGCCCCTCGACCGCGCGATGCTCGCGGGCCTGGCGGGCGTCGTGGAGCAGGCGACGGCCGCGTTCGAGGCCTACGACCACACGCGCGCGCTCGAGGTCACCGAGACGTTCTTCTGGACCTTCTGCGACGACTACCTCGAGCTGGTCAAGGACCGTGCGTACGGGGCGGGCGCCGCGGCCACCGAGGTCACCGCCGAGACGGAGTCGGCCCGCACGGCTCTCGCCCTCGCGGTCGACACGCTGCTGCGGCTCCTGGCGCCGTTCCTGCCGTTCGCCACGGAGGAGGTCTGGTCGTGGTGGCGCTCGGGCTCCGTGCACCACGCGGCGTGGCCCGTCGCCGCGCCGCTGCGCGCCGCCGCGGGCGACGGCGACCCGGTGCAGCTCACGGCGGCCGGGCACGCCCTCGCGGCGCTGCGCAAGATCAAGTCGGAGGCCAAGGTCTCCATGCGCACGCCGATCCTCTCGGCGGCCATGGCGGTGCCGGCGCCGCTGCTCGACGGCGTCCGCTCCGCGATCGACGACGTCCGCGGTGCCGGACGCGCGACCGGCACCCTGGAGGTCGTCGAGGCGGCCGAGGGCCAGGGCAACCCCGACGTCCAGGGCGGCATCGTCGTGACGGCCTCCGAGCTGGGCGAGCCCCCGGCCCGCAAGCCGAAGGCCTGACCCACGCCGAGGTAGTTCAACAAGGGCCGAGGTAGTTCAACAAGGGCCGAGGTAGTTCAACAAGAGCCGAGGTAGTTCGTGCGGGCCGCAGGATGGCGGCCGGCACGCACTACCTCGGCTCTTGTCGAACTACCTCGGCAGACCCTGGACTACCTCGGCGTGGTGAACCGGTCCCCGTCACCGCTCATGGTGGCGGCGACCTCCTTCGGTGTCCCGTCGTCGTGCCACCGCAGCGTCGCGCCGACACCGTCCATGAGGTCGACGGACCCCTCGGGCGCGAACGTCAGGGCCGCGTCCTGGGCGATGGCGGCACGCAGCAGCGCGGACGGCGCCGGCAGCTCCTCGAGCCCTTCGGTGACGCCGAGATCCTCCAGGTCGCTGCGGGACGTGGCGACGTGCATCGGGTCCGGCCCGATCCACAGCGTCCGCCCCCCGAGGAGACCGTCGAGGCGCTCCGTGCCCCCGATGCCGTCTCCCGGCGCCGCGAGCACCGCGGCCGCGTCCCTGGCGAGCTCCTCGGCCAGCACCAGCGCCTTCACCTGCCCGCGGGCGAGGACCGCGACCACGTCGTCAACCGACGAGACTGCCCCTTCCTCGCGCCCCTGGTCCTGGCGGAACTCCGCGAGCACCACCTCGCGCCGCCGCTCCCGGTAGGAGTCGAGGGCGTCCTCGACGCTCGCCTCGAAGTCCGCCGCGCGGACGCCGTGGCCGCGCCCGCCGCCCGCGACCTCGACCGTCCGGTGCCCGGCGTCCTGGCCGAGCTCGGCGCGCACCAGGTTCACGGCGCGCACGTCGCCGGTGAGCAGCACGATCTCCGGGCGGCCGTCGTTCACGCGCCGGTCGATCTCCGCCGCGACGGCCGCCGCGTTCCGCTTCCAGGAGTCCTCGGCGCGGGACTCGATCGTGGCGCGCTTGGTTCCCGGGCTGGAGGTCTTGCTGACCTCGTCGTTGGGGCCCTCGAACGTCTCGCGGGCCGCGCTCGCCCGGCCGGCGGCGTCGCAGGGCCAGAAGTCCGCCCCGCTGCGGTCGACGGCGACACACAGCGCGTCGACCGCCTCGTCCGCGGCCAGGGCGGCCTGCAGCAGCGCCGGTACGGGCAGCCACACCCCCGTCGCCACGGCGGGCGGGGTGCGCAGCACGCGGTCGACGACCACGCCCCCGTCCTCGGCGATGAGCACCCTGCCGTGCGCCCCCGCCACGCGTGTCGGCCGCAGGACCGCGGCCTCCAACTCGTCGAGCACCGCGCTAGGCGCCGACTGCCGTTCGAGAGAACGTCGGACCGCTCGCCAGCGGTTCGCGACGTCCCTGTCGCCCGCCTCGGCCGAGGGCGTCGCGTCCAGGTAGACGGTCGCGAACGGGCCGGGGCGTCCGACGAGGGGCTTGAGCCAGTCGATCTTCATCCGTGATCCCCTTGATCGTCGTCGGCTGTGGCCTCCAGCGTGCGACGGATTCGCGGCCGACGCCACTGCGTCGGCCAGAGGACCGCGACCCCGTGGTCGGGGTCAGATCTCACCCCTTCAAGCGTAGGTGTCCAGGGGCGGGAGCTCGCCCTTGAGGCGCCCCGCCGCGTGCTCCTCGGCGATGCGCTCGTGGTGCCGGATGACCTCGGAGACGATGAAGTTGCGGAACTGCTCGGTGAACTCGGGGTCGAGCCCGGCGGCCTCGGCCAGGCCCTTGAGCCGGTCGACCTGCTGCCGGTCGCGGGACGGGTCGGCCGGAGGGAGCCCGCCTACGGCCTTGACCTCGCCCACGCGCCGGGTCATCTTGAACCGCTCGGCCAGCAGGTGCACCAACGCCGCGTCGATGTTGTCGATGCTCGCGCGCAGATCGAGGATCTCCTGGGGGATCCCGTCGGCAGCGGGAGCGGGCACGGGCGTGGTCTCGTCGGGGGTCTCGGGCATGGGTCGATCCTACGAGGCCCGCGGACGTACGAGCGTGTAAGGTCCCTCTTCGGCCTGAGCCGGCCGAACCGACGCACGGAGAGAGAACAGATGACGGTCGCGACGACGCCGAGCCTCGTGGAGGTGCCCGAGGGCACGAGCATCAACACCCTCTTGGCGGAGCGCGTGGCCCGGGCCGGAGACCGCCCCCTCATCGAGCGGCGCGCGGCGACGGACGGGTCGTGGTCGCCGGTGACCGCGGGCGAGTTCCACGCCGACGTCCTGACGGTGGCGCGAGGCCTGCTCGCCCGAGGCGTCGAGGTCGGCGACCGCGTCGCGATCATGTCCCGCACGCGGTACGAGTGGACGCTGCTCGACTTCGCGGCCTGGGCGGTCGGGGCCGTCGTGGTCCCCGTCTACGAGACGTCCTCCCCCGACCAGGTGCGGTGGATCCTCGCGGACTCCGGCGCGCGGCTGGTCGTGGTGGAGTCGCCGGCCCACGCCGACGCCGTCCGTCAGGTGCGCGACGAGCTGCCGGACCTCGAGGACGTCCTCGTCATCGCGACCGGTGCCGTCGACGCCCTGCGCGAGGCCGCGGCAGCGGTCCCGGCGCACGACGTCGCCGCCCGGCGCGACGCGGTGGCACGCGACGACCTCGCGACGATCGTCTACACCTCCGGCTCGACGGGTCGCCCGAAGGGTGCCGAGCTCACCCACGGCAACTTCGCGCACCTGGTCCTCAACGCCCGCCTCGCGCTCCCCGAGCTGCTGGAGGCCGACGGCGCCCGCACGGTGCTGTTCCTCCCGCTCGCCCACGTGTTCGCCCGGCTCATCCAGGTCGCGGTCATCGGCAGCAGCGCGGTGCTGGGCCACCTCCCGGACGTCAAGACGCTCACCGACGACCTGCGCACGTTCCGGCCCACGTTCCTCCTGGCGGTGCCGCGCGTGTTCGAGAAGGTCTACAACTCGGCCGAGCAGCGCGCCGGGTCCGCCGCACGCCGCCGCGTCTTCACCTGGGCGGCCCGCGTGTCCGGCGCGTACTCGCGCGCGCTCGACGCCGGCGCCGTCCCCGCGACCCTCCGGCTGCGGCACGCGGTGGCCGACCGCCTGGTCCTCGCGCAGCTGCGCGCGGCGATGGGCGGCGAGCTGCGGTACGCGATCTCCGGCGGCGCTCCCCTGGGCGACCGCCTCGGCCACTTCTTCCGCGGGGCGGGTCTCACGGTGCTCGAGGGCTACGGCCTCACGGAGACCACGGCGCCGACGGCGGTGAACCTGCCCTCCGACCTGCGGATCGGCACGGTGGGACCGCCCTTCCCCGGCACCTCCGTGCGCGTCGACGACGACGGCGCCGTCCTCGTGTCCGGCCCGCACGTCTTCCACGGCTACCGCGGGCGGCCCGACCTCACGGCGGAAGCGCTGGTCGACGGCTGGTTCCGCACCGGCGACGTGGGCGCGATCGACCACGGCCACCTGCGCATCACGGGTCGCACCAAGGAGATCATCGTGACCGCGGGCGGCAAGAACGTCGCCCCCGCCCCGCTGGAGGACCGCGTGCGGGCCCACCCGCTGGTCTCGCAGGTCGTGGTGGTCGGCGACGGGCGACCGTTCATCGGGGCCCTGGTCACCCTGGACGCGGAGATGCTGCCCGGCTGGCTGTCGACGCAGGGCATCCCGCCGATGTCGGTGGGTGCCGCCCGCACCGACCCGCGCGTCCTGGCGGCGCTCGACGCCGCCGTCGAGGAGGCGAACACCGCGGTGTCGCGCGCCGAGTCGATCCGCAAGTTCCGGGTTCTCGAGGGCGACTTCACGGAGGCGAACGAGTACCTCACGCCGTCGCTCAAGGTGAAGCGGGAGCTCGTGCTGCGCGACTTCGCCGAGGAGATCGAGGCCCTGTACGCCCGCTGAGCCGGGTCCGGTCCCGGCCGGCCTGCGTCAGGCCGACTTCTCCCGCGGCGGGCGGCGACGCACGGGCGAGGTGCGGGGCACCAGCGTGGGGTTGACGTTCTCCAGCACGACCTCGCGCGTCACGACCACCCGCTCCACGTCGTCGCGGCTCGGCACGTCGAACATCACCTGCTGGAGGACCTCCTCCATGATGGCCCGCAGGCCGCGCGCGCCGGTCCCGCGCAGCAGCGCCTGCTCGGCGATCGCCTCGATGGCCTCCTGCTCGAACTCGAGCTCGACGCCGTCGATCTCGAACATGCGCTGGAACTGCTTGACGAGCGCGTTCCGCGGCTCCGTGAGGATCCGCACCAGCGCGTCGCGGTCGAGGGGCGAAACGGAGGCGATGACGGGCAGGCGGCCGATGAACTCGGGGATGAGGCCGTACTTCTGCAGGTCCTCCGGCCGCACCTCGGCGAACAGGTCGTCGTCGACGACGGTCTCCATGGGCGCGCTGAACCCGATGCCGCGCTTGCGCGCCCGGGACGCCACGATGTCGTCGAGCCCGGCGAACGCGCCCGCCACGATGAACAGCACGTTCGTCGTGTCGATCTGGATGAACTCCTGGTGCGGGTGCTTGCGACCGCCCTGCGGAGGCACCGAAGCGGTGGTGCCCTCGATGATCTTCAGGAGCGCCTGCTGCACGCCCTCGCCGGAGACGTCGCGCGTGATCGAGGGGTTCTCGGCCTTGCGGGCCACCTTGTCGACCTCGTCGATGTAGATGATCCCCGTCTCGGCCTTCTTGACGTCGTAGTCGGCGGCCTGGATGAGCTTGAGGAGGATGTTCTCGACGTCCTCGCCCACGTAGCCGGCCTCCGTCAGGGCCGTGGCGTCCGCGATGGCGAACGGGACGTTCAGCATCTTTGCGAGCGTCTGCGCGAGATACGTCTTGCCGGTGCCGGTGGGGCCGATGAGCAGGATGTTGGACTTCGCGATCTCGACGGCGTCGTCGCTGTCGCGCGCCGCCTCGCCGGCCTGCACCCGCTTGTAGTGGTTGTAGACCGCGACGGCCAGGGCCCGCTTGGCCGGCTCCTGGCCGATGACGTACTGCTCCAGGAAGTCGAAGATCTCGCGCGGCTTCGGCAGCTCCGTGAGCCCGAGCTCGGCCGCCTCGCCGAGCTCTTCCTCGATGATCTCGTTGCACAGGTCGATGCACTCGTCGCAGATGTACACGCCGGGGCCGGCGATCAGCTTCTTGACCTGCTTCTGCGACTTTCCGCAGAACGAGCACTTGAGCAGGTCTGCGCCGTCACCGATCCGAGCCACCGGGAGCCTCCATAGTCCTGAGTGCTGGTCCTGCAACCATTCCACACCACGGGGGCGTCGTTGTCAGCCGAGTACCCCGGTGCGTCGTGCCATAGGGTCCGCGTCCTCCGGTCCGGGAGGACGCGGACCCTCTGTCGTCCCAGGTCAGCGCGCCGCGAGGGCGGCCGGCTTGCGGCTCTCCAGCACCTGGTCCACCAGGCCGTAGTCCTTCGCCTGGGGGGCGGTGAGGATCTTGTCGCGCTCGATGTCCTCGCGCACCTGGGCCACCGTCTTGCCGGTGTGGCCGGCCAGCGTCTCCTCGAGCCACTCCCGCATGCGGATGAGCTCGTTGGCGTGGATCTCGATGTCCGACGCCTGGGCGTAGCCGCCGCCCTCCATCGCGGGCTGGTGGATGAGCACGCGAGCGTTCGGCAGGGCGAGGCGCTTGCCCGGCTGGCCCGCGGCGAGCAGCACGGCCGCGGCCGACGCGGCCTGACCGAGGCACACCGTCTGGATCTGCGGCTTGATGAACTGCATCGTGTCGTACAGCGCGGTCATCGCCGTGAACGACCCCCCGGGGGAGTTGATGTAGATCATGATGTCGCGGTCGGGGTCCTGGCTCTCCAGGACCAGCAGCTGCGCCATGATGTCGTCCGCCGACGCGTCGTCGACCTGGACGCCCATGAAGATGATGCGGTCCTCGAACAGCTTGGTGTACGGGTCCTGGCGCTTGAACCCGTAGGCCGTGCGCTCCTCGAACTGGGGCAGCACGTACCGCGACGACGGGGCGCCGTGCGGCAGCGCGACGCCGCCGGGGCGGCCCGCCGCGCCCGCCAGGTTCTGGGCCCGGAGGGCGAACTGGTACTCCTCGGAGTAGCTCACTGTGGTCTCCTCACGTAAAGGTCGTTGATGTCCTCGCGGGACGAGGCGGTCCGGCGTCGTCAGGACGCCGCGGTGCCGCCGCCGCCCGAGACCGAGGACGCGTTGGTGACCACGTGGTCGACGAACCCGTACTCGAGCGCCTCGTCCGCGGTGAACCAGCTGTCGCGGTCGTTGTCCTTGAGGATCTGCTCGAGCGGCTGGCCGGTCTGCTCGGCCGTGAGCTCCGCGAGCACCTTCTTCATGTGCATGATCAGCTGCGCGCCGATCCGCACGTCGGTCGCGGTCCCGCCGACGCCGCCCGACGGCTGGTGCATGAGGACACGCGCGTGCGGCGTGATGTAGCGCTTGCCCTTGGCGCCCGAGGAGAGCAGGAACTGCCCCATCGAGGCCGCCATGCCCATCGCGATGGTCGCGACGTCGGGCTGGATGTACTGCATCGTGTCGTAGATCGCCATGCCGGCCGTGATGGAGCCGCCGGGGCTGTTGATGTACAGCCAGATGTCCTTGTCCGGGTCCTCCGCGGCCAGCAGCATCATCTGGGCGCAGATGGCGTTCGCGTTCTCGTCGCGCACCTCCGAGCCCAGCCAGATGATGCGCTCCTTGAGGAGCCGGTTGTAGATGGAGTCGTTGAGGCCGAGGCCCGGGCCATCGGCGCGCGCCACCGGCGTCGCACCGTCCATCCGCAGCAAGTCGTTCACGTCCGTCTCCTTCGTCATCGCCGTCGATCGACCCTAACGTGCGGCGGTGCGACGAAACGTCCCGCAACCGGCCCTTTTCGCTGCGGGCGCACACGACGCCGCACCCCGGCCCCGGCGCTCACGTCCCGGCCGCCTCGCACAGCGTGCGTGCCGCCCGCCGCGCCGCGCGGAACGGCGCCGACGGGACGCCCAGCCCGGACGCCACGAGGGCGCCGTCGTAGAGCAGCACCAGCGCTGCCGCGAGCTCGCCGGACCGCCGCAGGCCGGCCTGCCGGCACTCCCCCTCGACGAGCTCCCGCAGCCACGCCTTCTGCCGCCCGACCTCCACCGCGACGGGATGGGCCGGGTCGTCGACCTCCGCGCGCGCGTTGATCGCGGCGCAGCCTCGACCGCCCTCGGCCGACGTCCAGCCCTCGGCGGCGTCGAACAGGGCCAGCACGCGCTCGACGCCAGGCTCCTCGTGCGCGGCCAGCGCGGCACGCAGGTGTTCCTCCCAGCGCGCGTCGCGCGCCCGCAGGTACGCGACCTCCAGGGCCTCCTTGGACCCGAAGCGGTCGTACAGGGTCTTCTTCGTGACGCCCGCCTCCGCCGCGATGGTGTCGACGCCGACGGCGTGCAGGCCGCGGGCGTAGAACAGGTGCGAGGCGGCCTCGAGGATCCTTCGCGCGGCCGGGGTGAGGCTGGGGGCGTCGGTCATGCGACCGACTATACAGATCTGTATATTGCTGGGATGGGTAAACAGATCGGTATACACGCCCGCGTGATGACCGCTCTCGCCTCGGTCGCGTTCGTGCTGTCGTGGAGCTCGGGCTTCCTCGGTGCGAAGCTCGGCACCGGCCAGGCCCCCGTGCCGACGCTCCTCCTGTGGCGGTACGTGGTCGTCACGGTCGCCCTCGGGGCCGGGCTCGGAGTCGCCCGGAAGGTGCGGGGGCGCCGCCGCGCCGGCCACCCGGGAGTCGTGCACCTCGGCGGTGCGCGAGAGGCCGCGCACCACGTCGTCGTCGGGCTGCTCTCCCAGGTCGGGTACGTGCTGCCCGTCTACGGCGCGATCGCCCTGGGCGTGAGCACGGGGGCGACGTCGCTCGTCGACGCGGTGCAGCCCGTCCTGGTCGCCACGCTCGTGGGACCCGTGCTCGGCCAGCGCGTCCGGCCCCTGCAGTGGGCCGGCCTGGCGACGGCGTTCGCAGGCGTGGCGTTCCTCGTGTCCGCCGACCTGCGCGTCACGACGGCGCCCGTCTGGGCGTACGCCCTGCCCGCGACGGCGGTCGGGTCCCTCGTCGCGGCCACGATGCTGGAGCGCCGGCGCCCGGCAGCCCTCCCGGCCGCGCCCATGCTCGCCCTGCACGCCACGGTCGCCACGCTCGTGCTCGCGGTGCTCGCGCTCGCCACGGGGGACGTCCTTCCGCCTGCCGACGCCACGTTCTGGGTGTCGACCGTCTTCCTCGCGCTCGTCCCGTCCTTGGCCGCCTACGGCCTGTACTGGTCCCTGCTGCGTCGCGTGGACGTGACCACGCTCAACGCGCTGCTTTTCCTCGTCGTCCCGACCACCACGCTGGCCGGCGCCGCGCTCTTCGACGAGCCCCTCTCTGCCGCCACCGGGGCGGGGCTCGTCCTCACCGGGCTCGGTGTCGCGGCCGTCGTGCGAGCCGAGAGCCGCCGTCGCGCGGCCCCGGCGGCGCGTGGCGGGAAGGGTGCCGAAGACGGTGACGGAGACGGCGGCGGGGACGACGACGGCCCGCACCGTCCGTGAGGACGATGCGGGCCGTCGGGACTGCCGGTGGTGCCGGGGATCAGGCCTTGGCCGTCTCCTCCGGGGTCTCCTCCGTCGTCGCCTCGGTCGCCTCGACGGGCTCGGTGGCGCCCTCGGCCTCGGCCGCCGCGGCGTCCTCCTCCTCGGTGCCGATGAACTCGGTCAGGTCGACGACGTTGCCGTCGGAGTCCTTGACCTCGATCTCGCGCAGGGCGACCGCGAGGGCCTTCGAGCGCGCGACCTCACCGACCATGGCGGGGATCTGGCCGCCCTGGTCCAGGGTGGAGATGAACTGGTTCGGGTCCATGCCGTACTGCTGCGACGCCTGCACCAGATACTCGACGAGCTCGCCCTGGCCGACCTGCACCTCGAGCTTCTCGGCCAGCGTGTCCAGGAGGATCTGGTTCGTGAGCGCCTTGGTGGCGTCCACGGTGACCTCGGCGCGGTGCTCGTCGTCCTCGAGGCGGCTCTCCGACTCCAGGTGACGGTGGACCTCGGCCTCGACGGCGCCGGTCGGCACGGGCACCTCGACGGCCTCGAGCAGCTTCTCGAGCAGCAGGTCGCGCGCGGCGACGGCCTGGTTCGACGTCTTGATCGACGCGACCTGCTCACGCAGGTCCGCCTTCAGCTCCTCGAGGGTGTCGAACTCCGAGGCGAGCTGGGCGAAGTCGTCGTCCGGCGTCGGCAGGTCGCGCTCCTTGACGGCGGTGGCCGTGACGGTGACCTGCGCCTCCTCGCCCTCGTGCTCGCCGCCGGCGAGCTTCGTGGCGAAGGTCGTGGTCTCGTCCGTCGACAGGCCGGTGAGCGCCTCGTCGAGGCCCTCCAGCATGTTGCCGGCGCCGATCTGGTAGGAGACCCCGGAGACCGAGTCGATCTCCTCGTCGCCGATGACGGCCTTGAGGTCGATGACGACGTAGTCGCCCTCGGCGGCCGGGCGGTCCACGCCCACGAGGGTGCCGAAGCGCTCGCGCAGCGCGTCGAGGCGCTCCGCGACGTCCTCGTCGGTGACCTCGGTGCTGTCCACCGTGATCTCGATGCCGGACAGCTCCGGCAGGGTGATCTCCGGGCGGACCTCGACCTCGGCGGTGAAGGCGAGCTGGCCCTCGCCGGCGGCGGCGGGGATCTCGGTCACCTCGACCTCGGGCTGGCCCAGGGGACGCAGCGACTCGGCCGTGACGGCGTCGCGGTAGAAGTTCGACAGAGCGTCGTTCACGGCGTGCTCGACGACCGCGCCCCAGCCCACGCGCTGGTCGATGATGCGCGGGGGAACCTTGCCCTTGCGGAACCCGGGGATGTTCACCTGCTCGGCGATGTGCTTGTACGCGTGGTCGATGCTCGGCTTGAGCTCGTCGTACTCCACCTCGACGGTCAGCTTGACCTTGGTGGGATCCAGGGTCTCGACGGCGCTCTTCACTTCGATGGTCTCCAACGGTTGGGTGCGTGCGCGCGCGTCTCACCGGCGCGAGCCGGCCTGGTTGCTGCGGCGCGGGGTGGCGGACCGTACGACGGACGTACGGGCAACCCGTCCATGCTACGCCACGACGCCCCCGCGGAGGTACCGGTGGGAGGCGCGCTCCGCGGTGAGAAACGCCTCCGTGCAGATTCTGCACGCCGCCACCGTCGCGACGTCCTGCGGTCGGGGTGACTGGATTCGAACCAGCGACCCTCTGCTCCCAAAGCAGATGCGCTACCAAGCTGCGCCACACCCCGTGGCCCGCCCGCCGGGCGGGACCTCGGTCAGTGTAGTGCGACCGCCCCCGCCGGACGCCACGACGTGCACGGACGGAGGCGGGGACGCCGTCGGAACGATCGGCGAGGAGTCGGCGAGGAGTCGGCACCCGGGCCCGCGCGGAGCGGGACCGGCGCGCGTGCCACGTTTGCTAGGGTGAGCCCCGCGTTCCGGCCCGGCAGCACTGCTCGGGTCGTCCGTGCGGGCGTAGCTCAATGGTAGAGCCCCAGTCTTCCAAACTGGCTACGCGGGTTCGATTCCCGTCGCCCGCTCCCTCTCCCGCCTGGCGTGGGGCGGGGCGGCGCCCCCCCCCCCCCCCCCCCCGGGGGGGGATACAAAAGGGTCGCCGGCCCCCGCGAAGTTAGTGTTGTTGTGAGGGGGGGGGGGGGGGGTTG